>DATJAY010000011.1 GCA_035515795.1 Candidatus Acidiferrales bacterium
AGATGCTTCAAAATGGTCTGGAAGAGTACGACAAATCATGGGAATTGATCCAGATATTTAGCCCGAAGGAGAACTCGAAATTCATACAGGTACTTTATAGGCAGAGACAATCGTCGAGTCTCAACGATGAACTATCGGCCGAGGCTTACTGATGACAACCCACTTTTGCATCGTGGAACACGGCGTGACGTATGGTCCTAGGAAGTTTGATCGAAAAGACGGGAGCCCGAAAGTGATTGTTCAACTTTCTCAGTGGTTGTGGCCTCGCATCCATGGCTGTGCGGAAATGAACACTCTCGTCCGAAATCGAACGTTCAAAAAATCGTCAAATACTGGAAAGGCTTGAAAGAGGCGATTGTAGAACAGTTCTGACGGTATGTTTCTTGTACTTCATGGAATTGATCGGTTGAGACAAGTTTGTTAGTAACCCGTGAACGTGTAGAAACGGTCATTGCCGATTAGTAAATGAGAATTGGAGGAATAGTATGCTGAAGAATTATTTTAAAATCGCCTTTAGAAATCTTTCACGTCACAAAGCATTTTCATTTATCAACATTGTCGGCTTAGCGGCGGGGATGGCATGTACCATATTGATTCTTCTGTGGGCGCAGGATGAATTGAGCTACGATAAGTTTTTCAAGGACTCCGATCGTATCTATCTTGTGCTTCGAGGCGACCGTGCCGGGATGACGGCGGTTTCGTCCAAAATGCTCGCACCCGCGTTGAAGGAAGAATTACCCGAGATAAGGAAATCAACGAGTTTCATGCAGCTTCCGGCGGGTTTTGAATTTCTGATTCAGAACGGCGACAAAGGCTTTGAAGAGAACGTCTCCTTCGCGAGTTCTAATTTCTTCGACTTTTTTTCTCTGAAGCTCAAGGAAGGGAATCCGTCCACAGCGCTTTCAGATCCGAACTCGATTGTCCTCGACGAGGAAATGGCGAAAAAATATTTTGGGGCTGAAGATGCCGTTGGTCAGTCGCTATATGCTTCCGCTTTTGGGCACAAGACCATGATGAAGGTGACCGGAGTTCTCGCAAAGATCCCACTGCAGTCGCAGATTCGGACTCAGATTATTCTGTCTGAAGGCTGGTTTAAGACTATCGGGATCGACTTCGATTCTTGGTACGACGAGTCTCATTACACCTACATTGAGACCAAAGGCGACTTTGACTTTCAGACCCTCTCATCAAAGATCAGACAATGCGAAATAAGACACTTTCCAAACCAGAACACGGAAAACCTGAGCTACTCACTCCTTCCGCTCACAAAAGTTCATTTGTTCGGCGGCAACGTCAAGTTTCTTCAGGGTACGGGAGACATTGAGTATGTCCGGATATTCGTCGCTATAGCGATCGTCATTCTCCTGATAGCAAGTATCAACTATATGAATTTGTCCACCGCACTCTCTTTGAAGAGAAGGAAGGAAATAGCCGTCAAGAAAACAATTGGAGCAAGCAGAAGAAAATTGGTGGTTCAATTCCTGGGAGAGAGCCTGATTGTTTCTTCCCTTGCATTCGTCGTGGCAGTTCTCTTCGTTGAGTTGTTCCTGCCGGAGTTCAATGCGTTGTCAGGAAAAAGATTAACGATCATGTATCTGGATCCGTCGTTCATCCTGCTGTCGTTGGGAGTTATAATCGTCACCGGTCTCGCGTCGGGGTTCTATCCTGCTCTTTTGCTTTCTTCATTCAGTCCGATCCAGGTCTTGCGAAAACGTCTGACGCTTAAGCCCGGCAGTCTGTTTGCGCGATCAGGTCTTGTCATTTTTCAATTTGCAGCTTCCATCGCCATGATCCTGTGCACGATCGTCGTTTCCAATCAGATGTCTTTTGTCATGAACAGCAATCTCGGTTTTGACAAAGAGAATTTGATATGCGTTCGACTGACGGCTGACGCAAACAAGAATTTTGAGTCAATGAAGAATGAACTGGAGACAAATCCTCAGGTCATTGCAGTGTCACGATCTGAGCCAGTCAGCAGCTCAATAACGAGGACCGAGGGCATTTCATGGGAAGGGAAGCCGGCGAATGAGCAGGTACATTTCTGGGTGCTCCATTCCGATTGCAATCTGGCTGCCACTTATGAATTCCAGGTGGTTCAGGGAAGATTTTTTTCGAAAGAGTACCCGACCGACAGAACAGAAGCATATGTAATCAACGAGGCGGCAGCGAAGACGATGGGATTCAGTTCTCCGCTCAACAGGGAAGTCTACTTGTGGGGTAAGCGAGGCAGGATTGTGGGTGTGGTGAAGGATTTCCACTTCGCCTCTTTCCATACGGCGATCGAGCCTCTGATTTTCAACATTCCCGACAGCAATGATGAGGGTGGCCGCTACCGGGTCATGTCTATTCGGATCAAGCCCGGAAATCCGCAGGATGTTATTTCCTCCATCAACACGACATGGCATGCGGCGATGCCTGGTGTTCCGCTCGATTACTATTTCTATAATGATTTGCTGAACAATCAATATTTTTCCGAAATGCGGATGCGTACCATCTTCCAGTACTTTTCATTCGTGTCCATAATGATCGCATGTCTTGGATTGTTCGGTCTCGCATCAATTTCCGCGGAACAGAGGACGAAAGAAGTTGGCATTCGCAAAGTGTTGGGTGCATCTATGTCTAACATTGTGTCTGCTCTTTCACGGGACTTCCTGGCATGGGTCGTTCTGTCAAACGTCGTTTCGATTCCGATAGCGTGGTACTTCATGAGCAGGTGGCTAGAGGAATTTGCCTACAGGATATCATTGAGTTGGTGGATGTTCATTGGTGCCAGCGGCATTGCACTTTTCATTGCATCACTGACCGTGGGCGTTCAAGCGGTCAAAGCAGCGACGGCAAATCCGGTTGAGGCGCTACGTTATGAGTAGCGCCGAAATCCCGCCTCCGCGGGATGAAAAGTCTACGGAATGAATGCCAAAGGGAGACGAGTGAGATAAGATGAAAGAAGTCAGTATTCCGCTTCCCGATTTTGTCGACAAGCAAATTGCCGAAATAGAAGTAAAAATTAACGGCAAGAAGAGACAGTACAACTTCCGTGTCGAAGCGTTCCGCTGGGAGCCGGATGACAACGAGTGGACGGTCGATGAAAAAATAAAATTACTTCAGAGCGAGCTGGCAAATTATGACAAGTCATGGGAATTGATTCAGATATTCAAGCCGAAGGAGAACTAGAAATTCATACAGGTGCTCTACAGGCAGAAGCAGTCGGCCAACGCCATCAGCGAGTGATTATTGTTAATTGAAAACTGGAGAAAGGGTATGCTGAAAAATTATTTCAAGATAGCTTTCAGAAACATTCGCAGGCACAAGACCTATTCTATTCTCAATCTGACCGGGTTAGGAGTAGGAATGGCATGTGCGATACTAATTATGTTATGGATCGGACATGAGTTGAGTTACGACAGATTCCATGCGAACGCCGCCCAAATATATCGAGTGGTCGGCAACGATGCGATTGTTAAGAAGATCGCTGTGACCTGTGGTCCGTTGGCAGAAACTCTCAAGAACGATTATCCCGATATTGTCAACTCAACGAGATACATGCCCTATTCCGGATCGCCGTTCAAGTACAAAGGTAAAACACTTAACGAAGACAAAGGCGCGTTTGCAGATCCGGCATTCCTTGAGATGTTTTCTTTCAAGTCAATCAATGGAAACCTCCTAACTGCCCTGTCAAATCCTTCCGATATTGTCATTACTCAAACCATGGCGAAGCGGTTTTTCGGTACCGAAGATCCTATCGGAAAAGCTCTCCTCGTCAATGGAAGCAGTCCCATGGTCGTATCTGCCGTGGTCGAAGATCCTCCATCAAATTCACAGCTTCAATTCAATTTTCTCATGAACATTCTGGTCTTGAAGTACATCGGATTTCCATTTGACAATTGGTCCAATGCGGGTCTCCATACGTTTGTACAGGTCAAGAAGAATACCGACATCCGGAAATTGAATGCCCAAATCGCGGATTTGATGCCGAAGCATATCCCGGGATTTGCCAGAAAATTGTTTCTCCAGCCGCTGACTGATATTCACCTGGGCGCGGATTATATCGGCGATCTTCCCGGGCTCGGCGACATGAAATACATCTATATTTTCTCGGCAATTGGATTGTTCCTTATCCTTATCGCCTGCATCAACTATATAAACCTCTCCACTGCACGTGTCCTCGACAGGTCGAGAGAAGTGGGAATGCGCAAGATAGTCGGATCGAGTAAAGCCCAGCTTATCAATTACTTTCTGATTGAATCTGGAATATATGTGCTTGTTGCCGCTCTGATTGCGCTGGCACTTGTAGAATTGTTCTTGCCGGAATTCAGCCGCCTCTCAGGCACAAATCTCGTGACCAGGTATGCGGGCGCAAACTTATGGCTCGGCCTGATTGTGACAGCTTGTATCACATGTCTTCTGGCGGGTGTCTATCCTGCGCTGCGTCTCTCATCCTTGAAGCCCATCGCCGCCCTGAAGGATCATTCAATTCCGGGACGGGGAGGCGTGCTGTCTCGGAAGACACTGGTCGTCGTTCAATTTGGGCTTTCAATAATCTTGATCGCGGGAACGGCAATCGTTTATCAACAACTCAATTACATCAGGAACAAGAAACTCGGCTTCGACAAGAGCAACATCATCTATTTTCAGGCGAAAGGAAAATTCCTCCGGAATTATGACATGATGAAGAGTGACCTTCTCAGCCATTCGTCTATCGCCGATGTCACTGCAGAAGACAAATTGCTATTGAATGCCGCCAACTCGACGGAGAATCTAGATTGGGAGGGGAAGAGCAACAAAACTTACGTCAATGCGGAATATTCTTTCGTGGATCGCAATTACTTTAAGATGCTCGACGTCAGGATGAAGGAGGGAAGAAATTTCTCTCCGAATGCAGGGGCAGATCGCGACGCTTATATCCTGAACGAAGAAGCAGTGAAACAGATGGGCATCGAGTCTCCGCTCGGCAAAAGATTTTCGCTGAACAACAAGCCCGGTGTGATAATCGGGGTTATCAAGGATGTAAATTTCAAATCTCTGCATCAAAGGATAACACCTAGTGTGTACAGTGTCCTCGGCGATTATTCCGGTCTCTCTTTTACATATAATGGTACAATTTTGGTAAAAACGGCGGCGGGGAAGAACGGCGACGCAATTGCTTCGATAAGTAAGATATGGAAAGAAGTCAACCCTGATCTCCCCTTCGAATATCATTTCCTCGATGAGTCTATCGACAAGCAGTACTTGAAGGAGAACCAGACGGGAGAAATTTTCGGCGTGTTTTCTGCGATGGCAATATTGATTTCCTGTCTCGGTCTGTATGGACTTACTTCTTACGTCACGGAAAACCGTACCAAAGAAATTGGCATACGCAAAGTTTTAGGAGCATCTGTGCTGAACATCGTGACGATGTTATACGGAGATTTTGCCAAATGGATATTGCTCTCGAATATAATCGCATGGCCGGTTGCATGGTACGCAATGAACAAGTGGCTGCAGGCTTTTGCCTATCATATAGATCTTGGTCTGTGGGTGTTCGGGTTGGCAGGAATAATTGCTCTCGTCATAGCCATCGGAACTGTGAGCGTCCGCGCCATCCGCGCTGCGACGGCAAATCCGGTTGAAAGCTTACGCTATGAGTAAGTTTGCGATCCCGACTTTGCGGGATCGAGGGTCTGAGATATGAATGAATCCAATGAACAATCATCAATGATCATTGATAATTGGAGACCGAAAACTAGAGGAAGGGTATGCTGAAGAATTATTTCAAGATTGCATTGAGGAACATTTCAAAGAACAAACTATTTTCGTTTATAAATATCGTAGGGCTTGCGATCGGGATGGCGTGTTTTATTCTCATTATGTTGTGGGTAAAGGATGAGTTGAACTACGAGCGCTATAATAAAAATGCCGATCGTATCTGCCGCGTAATTTGGGACATGGATGGTACTCAAATCTTTGCAACACCCGGTCCATTTGCCAACTGGTTGAAAGAAACCGTCCCAGGTATCCAGGAGGTAACCAGGGTGAACCATGATGGCAAAAAGCTTCAGTATAAGGACAAGCGACTTGATGCAGCTGCCCGCTATATTGAGCCGCGCTTTTTCGACATTTTCCCGTTCCAATTCATAAAGGGCGATCCTAAAGCAGCTTTAAACGATGTCGGCTCGATAGTTATTACTGAGAGTATTGCACAAACACTCTTTGGCGGGGAAGAGGCCATGGGCAAAACCATCACCCAGGCAGACGATCCACGTCCGCTAATAGTCACCGGAGTTGTGAAAGACATTCCCCGGCTTACACACGAATACATCAGGAAGACAGATTGCTTTCTTTCATTCGCACTCCTCCGGACTTCGCGGGACCCCGATAGCTGGTACGCGCCAAACGCGGACTATAAAACTTACGTCCTCTTGAACAAGGGGGCTTCTTATTCGACGGTGAGCGAAAGAATGAACGCGGAGTTCAAAATATTTCTGGATAAGTATAACCCGGCCTTAAGCAGCCATATAAAGTTTTTTCTGCAGCCGATAACTAGAACACACCTATACTCCGATTTCAAGTTTGAAAATAAGGAAGGCAATATTCAATATGTGATTTTCTTTACGCTCATCGCAGCCTTCATATTGTTCATGGCATGCATCAATTTTATGAACTTGGCGACTGCGCGTTCTATAAAACGTACCAAGGAAGTCGGGTTGCGGAAGGTCATCGGTGCAAGTCGCTCTCAACTCATAAAGCAATTTCTTGGAGAATCGATCCTCATTTCCGCCATTGCTTTTGTGGTTGCCCTGGCTATCGTCGAATTGTTTCTTCCAGCATTTAGTAATTTTACCGGCAAGCCGTTATCCCTTGACTTTTCAAACATTGAGATATTTATCGGCTTGATTTGTCTCCTCATTTTTACCGGCATCATTTCAGGAAGTTATCCTGCAATATTTCTTTCGTCCTTCACTCCGGTGAAGATTTTGAAAGGACCGGATAACGTACATTCCCGTTCATCGCTGCTCCGGCGGCTGCTCGTAATTAGCCAGTTTGCCATTTCTATCGTGCTCATTATCGGGACGATTATCATATACCAACAGCTCCATTATATGAAAAACAAGGATTTGGGATTTGACAAGGAAAATCTGATCTATCTGGAGACGGAAGATTTTTCCGGCAAATACGAAGCCATAAAAAATGAATTGCTCCAGCATCCGGAGATCATTAGCGTGGCGGCCTCAGGAGATATGCTTTTGAATATCGGTACTAATAACGTTCCTGATTGGGAAGGAATGGATAAGAATGCGAAGTGGATTAGTTTCCCAAGTCTATATGTTACCGAAGATTTTGCGCAAACGTTTAAGTTAAGAATGGCGGAGGGGAGATTCTTCTCAAAGGAGTATCCATCCGACGAGGCGGAAGGTTTTGTCATAAATGAAGCAGCCGTAAAAGCTATGCATATGCAGAATCCTGTCGGTAAACGACTGCACGCCGGTGGAAAGGAAGGCAAGATTATCGGAGTGGTAAAGAACTTTAATTTCAGGTCGCTGCGGAGTGAAGTTGAGCCCTTAATGTTATCTCTCTACGGATTTCGGCATTTGTATCTGCGCGTAAAATCCAATGATATCGGGGAGACCATTGGAATGGTGGAACAGATTTATCATAAACAATATCCTGAACACCAATTCACCGTGCATTTCTTCGATGAAGAGATTGACAAGCTGTATCAATCGGAAGGAAGAATGGAAAACATATTCGGATATTTTTCAATTCTGGCAATATTTATCGCCTGTCTCGGTTTGTTTGGGTTGGTGTCATTTGTTTCCGAGAATAAAACCAAAGAAATGGGAATCCGAAAGGTGTTGGGCGCATCTGTTGCGAATGTAGTATCGACACTCACAAAAGATTTTGTCATTTGGGCATTGTTAGCCAATACCATCGCATGGCCAATTGCGTACTTCGCTATGAATAAATGGCTGCAGGGCTTTGCTTATCGCATCGATGAAAGCCTATGGGCGTTTATTTTAGCAGGAGGACTAACTCTTTTGATCGTACTCATTACTGTGGGCTATCAGGCCATCAAAGCTGCGACGGCAAATCCGGTTGAGAGTCTACGATATGAGTAAACTTGAAATCCCGCCTTCGCAGGAGGGAGTCCATGAGATATGAGTAGGAAATACGAGGAGCACTGAAAACAGGAGAACGGTATGCTGAAAAATTATTTGAAGATGGCATTTAGGAATCTACTTAGACACAAGACCTTCTCTGTCATCAACATCGTCGGTCTTTCCATCGGTATCGCTGCATTCTTTTTGATAATTCAATACGTCACATACGAACTCAGTTATGACAGTTTCAATAAAAATGGGAATAGAATTTATCGAATAAGAGATGATCGCATTTACACCGACAAGCATGACAAGAGCGCTGGCTGTCCACCGGCACTCGGTCCGACACTCAAGAAGGAATTCCCTGAGATTCTCGAGTCTGCAAGACTGCGTGGCACAACCGTTGTGTTTGTGGACAAGGATAAAAGAATTTCCGAGAATGTGGATAAGATATACTATGCCGAACCATCTTTTCTCAGAATATTTACATTCACTATGTTGGAGGGTGACGCGCGATCTGCCCTGGAGGACCCCTATTCTGTGATTGTCTCCAAATCGGTGGCAGAAAAATACTTTGGAGATGAGAACCCCGTCGGCAAGGTAGCCACGTTGGAGGACGACTATGGAACGCATGGCTACAAAGTTACAGGGGTATTCAAAGATGTGCCGCATAATTCCCACATTAAGTTCGATATGCTGCTTTCCTATAAAACGCTTGTTGCCCAGAATAGTCAGGCCGAGTACTATTGGGGTTGGAACGCGTTTAACACCTACGTTCTGCTTTCTCCTAATACTGATGCCGCAGCGCTCCAGGCAAAATTTCCCGCGATGGTGGAGAAGTACAAAGACTACGGAGATTCCTACAAGCGCGAATATCTTCTTCAGCCATTGAAGGATATACATCTCCATTCCAACCTGCGCTTCGAACCTGAAGTAAATGGAGATGCAAGAACCGTACAGTTTTTGTCGATCATAGCGGCATTTGTTCTCATCCTTGCATGGGTGAACTATGTCAATCTATCGACTTGCAGATCGATGACTCGTGCAAGGGAAGTCGGTGTCAGGAAGGTATTGGGTTCTAATCGCTTCCAACTTGTCAAGCAATTCATGACCGAATCCATTCTGCTAAATACTATTGCGGTAGTCATGGCAGTCGGCATAGATGAGATCGCGTTGCCTTTCTTCAGCAGAATGACGGGAGACCCTCTGTCTCTTGGTTTGTTGAAGAGCAATTTGACCCTCCTCGTTTCGGTGTTTGCACTTGGAACCTTTTTGTCAGGACTTTATCCTGCATTCATACTTTCATCATTTAGTCCCCTTGCCGCTTTTAGGATCGTGCGCGGAAGGTTATCAAGAGGGATCGATTTGCGGAAAGGGCTCGTCATTTTCCAGTTTGCCATCTCTATTATCCTAATTGCATCAACCGCCATCGTGTATCGACAGGTCATGTTCATGCGCAATCAGGACTTGGGTGCAAACATAGACCAGGTGTTGGTATTGAAGGCACCAAGGATAACGGGCAACTATATTTCAAGCTGCAATAGTTTCAAAGATGCACTAATGACATTCCCTTCGGTGAGAAACGTGTCCTCGTCGTCGACCATACCGGGAAGAGATTATTCAAATTTTGCCAGTGACATACGGAGTCAAAGCAGTCAACCCGGTATGGGGACACAGGGCGTGTTCATAGATGTGGACGAGAATTATTTCAGTTTATATCAAATACCGTTGGTTGCAGGCGAGAATTTTTCCCGTGAGTCGAGGCTGAGTAGAGAAGTCATTCTGAACGAGGAGGCAGTAGAAACATACGGGTTTCAAAATCCCAAAGACGCTGTCGACAAAAACCTGGTGCTAGGTGGGATTGACGGTCGGATAGTGAAAATAATCGGCGTGACCAAAGATTACCACCAGAGATCGCTCAAGAGCGCATTGCAGCCTGTCATTTTTGATCCAATCTATGCATCGGATATCAACCTTGCGAGATATTTTTCCATCAAGGTCGCTGGTGGGAATATCAAACAGACTATGGACCAGATCAAAGCCAAGTGGGACGAGTTGTACCCGGACCAACCGTTCGAATATTATTTCCTCGACGATCTTTTCGACTCTCAGTATGAATCCGATCAACAGTTTGGGGAGGTCTTTGGTTTGTTTGCTTTTTTGGCAATCCTGATCAGCTGCATAGGGTTATTGGGAATGGCCTCCTATGCCAATGCTCAAAGGACAAAAGAAATTGGGATTCGAAAAGTGGTGGGCGCATCCATCGGAGATATCATGGTTATGCTTATCACAGACTTTGCCAAGTGGGTAATGCTGGCAAACGTTATCGCGTGGCCCGTGGCCTACTACGCGATGAAAGTGTGGCTGCAAGGATTTGCATACAAGGCTGATCTGAGTCCCTGGATATTCATCGTTTCAGGACTGATCGCTTTGATGATTTCGATGCTGACTGTCGGCTTCAATACGGTCAAAGCCGCGACGGCAAATCCGGTCGAGAGTCTGCGGTATGAGTAACGTCGACGTCCGCCCCGGCGGGATTGAGTTCTTACATTATGCATATATATGACGCTTGCGGCATGGAGAAGTCGAGATATGAGCAGGGTGGATACTATAATAGAAACATCTTCAAAACACAAAATGCGGTAGTCAAAGGAGGTATACAAATGAAATCGCTAATTCTTTTTTTCTGTATCACATCATATTCGTGTGCATTCGCTCAAACGAATTCAGATACTCCAGGCACTCGGATTAAAGTAGAGAGTCTGAAAAAGGGTGAATTAAGTATCTGGGACGTCTTTCAACAAAGGCGTTCAGTAAGAAAATATAAACCTGATCCTATCCCGCCTGAAGATATATTAAAAATAATCGATGCGGCACGCATGGCTCCTACATCGGGGAATCAGCAGCCATGGAAATTTTTGATCATAACGGATAAAAACAAGATAAATGAGATGAAGGATGCCTGCATTAAAGAGACAATAGAGTATTTAAAGAAAAACAACGAAGAGATAGACACTTCTAAAAAAGAAGAGATTACAAATGTGTTCAACGATTATTTCTCCGCCCCGGTTTATATAATTGTTTTGACGGATAATAATTCAATCTATTCATCTTATAACCACTGGGATGGACCGTTGGCTGCCGGATACCTGTTGCTTGCTGCAAGAGCTTTAGGGTATGGAACGGTCTTCATAACAGATTCGGTCCCTGAGAGTGTCACAAAAGAAGTTTTCAATATACCGGATAATTATATAAGAGTCTGTATTACTCCCGTCGGTATTCCTGTTGAATGGCCGCCGACACCTAAAAAGAAACCACTGAAAGAATTTATCATAAATGAAACCTTTTGAGGATTTATCGTTAATAGCCTTTGTTCTCAAGAAATACTTTAGACTTGAGTGTTCGGGTATCTGCAGTGTAGGGTCTCATAGCGTTTGTCATTGCACCGTTGACCGCCGGCTCACACACGATCAAGGCTGCGACGGCAAATCCCATAGAGTCATTACGTTATGAGTAGGATATAGATGGTGTTGACCTTCGACCACGATGGAGCAAAGGGCAACAGAGAAGGCTTGGATTTGCAGACGTTGGGTAATTCCAACGACATCTGCATCGATAATAGCAAACAAGGAGACAACATGAATTCTTTGTCGAAGTCAATTGTTTCGATCATTTTCCCTATTTGCTTGTGTGTAAATCTGACCCTGTTCGCTCAGTCAAGAAATATCGAGTTTGATTCCACTTCATGGAATTTTGTGAACGCTAAGGTGACGGATTTTCAAGGGAAAAGAGCAATGACAGGTGCCGCATTACTAAAAGATGTTGTTTTCACAAACGGCATCATCGAGACTGATTTGTGGGTTGATGGTTCCCGCTCATATCCGACTATTGCATTCAGATTTCAATCGATTGATGAGTACGAACATGTGTATGTCAGGCCTCATCGGGCTGGTCTGTATGACGATGCAATTCAATATGCTCCCGCGTTCAATGGCCAGGCTTGTTGGCAATTGTACTATGGAAAAGGCTGTACAGCAGGGTCGGATTTCTCGCCTCATAAATGGCTCCATCTAAAATTAGTTGTAAAAGATACGGCAGCACAATTTTTTATCGACGACATGACAAAGCCTGCTCTGGACATTAACACACTTGCTCATGGAATAAGTAGAGGAGCGATCGGATTATCGACTAACGGTTCAAATAATTACTTCTCAAATTTCAAATTGGATATCACCGATTCGGTTGAGTTGAGCATTAAAGATAGATCGATGCCTGTCATGGGAAATATCACTGACTGGGAAATCTCGAAGAGTTTCTCGAAGAAAATCATGTTCCAGACATATCCATATTTCTACAGCATCTATTATGCGGGATGGGAGAAAATAGAAGCAGAAGAAAATGGGCTTGTCAATATTTCAAGGTACAGGAGACTCGATGAAAAAAATCCACAGTTTATCTGGGCCAGGTCATACATAACCTCCGATGCTGACAGAATAATTAAAGTGGCGTTCGCATATAGTGATCAAGTCAAGGTATTCTTGAATCAAATGCCCGTATATTCCGGCGATTATGGATATCGCAGTCGAGGCAATGCCTTTACGGGGGCGCTTACGTTGAGTGATACGCTGTACCTGAATTTACGAAGAGGGCTGAACGAGATTTTTCTTTTCTCATCAGACGCTTTTGGTGGATGGGGCTTTGCCTTCGAGAGTGTCCCCGTGGTGCCGGGTGTACGTGTAAGCGACAAATATCCCGTAAAACTCTGGGAGACAGCCCAAAGTGATTTTCAGCCGGAATCGGTTCTTTACGATTCAACGGAAAACATGATATACTATTCACAATTCGACAACACTTTTTCCAGAAGGGGCGGGCCGACAGGATACATCACGAAAGTCAACATGAAGGGCGAAATCGTAAACCTGAAATGGGCCGATAGCCTTTACGCGCCCACAGGAATGTGTAAGTACAAAGACAAGATCTATGTTGCTGAGAGAAAATATTTGACGGCTATATCCGTTAAGACCGGGAAGATTATCAAACGATATCCGTTCCCTGATAACGTGGCATTCCCGAATGACGTCGATGTGGACGGTAAAGGAAATGTTTATATTACAAACTCAGCATCCGCAGATGATGCAACCGACATATACGTATTTAAAAGGAATCATATTGAAAGCTGGATGAAGTCAAAAGAATTATCGGGTCTTAACGGTATTCTCCTCAGGAGAAGTGAACTCATCGTTGGAAACCAGGGCAAAGGATTGCTGGAGGCAATAGATATTAATACGAAGACTATCAGAACGATCGCGTCGATTGGCTCCGAGGTTGTCGATGGCATTGAAATGACCGAAAAGGGTGATTATCTGGTTTCGAATTGGTACGGAAGCTTGTATAAAGTAACTGAATCAGGAGATGTCGTTGAGTTGTTAAATTCCAACGGGAAATTTAATATCGCCAATTTTGCATACATCTCGAACAAAAAGCTTTTACTTGTCCCAAATTTCTTAGGTGGAACTCTCCAGGCATACGAAATTGAGCAATGATAGTTTCCCGCTCTATCGGGATAGGATGCCGGAATCCTTCGATTCCAAATAATGAGTGACCATTGACAACCGATAATTGATAATTGGAGAAAGGGTATGCTGAAAAATTATTTTAAGATCACTATAAGAAACCTTCTCAAGCACAAGGTCTTCTCTTTGGTGAACATCCTCGGACTTGTTGCCGGGTTGACTTGCAGTTTCTTGATAATAATCTATGTCATCTACGAGTTCAGTTACGATCGTTTCAATAAGAATGCGGACAATATATACCGGCTGGGAAGGGAGTTGACGACCGCCGAGGGAACGGTTCGGGAACCTCTTTCATGTGCGCCGGCGGCACTCGCGCTGGAAAAAGATTTGCCGGGAGTCTCGAAGGTGGTACGGTTCCACAACGCCGGGAAGACAATCGTCAGATATGAAGACAAACAGTTCTACGAGGACCATGTTTATTACGCGGATTCTTCGGTGTTCGACATATTTTCTTTCCCGATGCTCAACGGCGATCCTAAAACGGCTTTACAAAAGCCATACGCGGCGGTCATTACACAAGACATGGCGGCAAAATATTTCGGCGGTGCTGATCCTGTGGGAAGAACTCTGAGGATTGACAATGACCACGACTATGTAGTAACCGGCGTAATTAAGAACATACCGGATAATTCGCACATCGAGATCAATATCCTCTTTTCCTTCCAAACGCTTGTCGCGGAAAAATATTACAATCTGGAAAATTGGCTGTCGTTTGAAAATCTGACGTATGTACTTCTGAAGGACAATGTTGACCGCAGGGAGATAGAGAAGAATTTCCCTGCACTCATCGATAAATATGTCGGCGACCAGCTCAAGGTCCAGGGGAAATCGATAAGATTCTTCCTCTTCCCGCTGACGAAAATCCATCTGTATTCCAACCTCGAAGGATATCCGCCCGGCCGCATTACTCAGGTGTACTTCTTCTTGCTCTTTGCCGTGTGCATAATCCTGATTGCGTGCCTCAACTTCATTAACCTTACTACTGCTCGCTCGACAAGTCGTGCGAAGGAAGTCGGCATAAGGAAAGTCGTTGGCGCGGGAAGGAGTAAACTAATTTTCCAATTCCTCGGTGAGGCTCTGATTCTGAGTCTGATCTCGTTTGTGGTTGCACTGGTTCTGGTCGAGCTTGCCCTCCCGGCATTCAGCACCATCATAGGGCAAAACCTGAAGTTCAGTTTTTCCGGAGAGCCGCTCCTTCTCCTCGGATTTTTCGGGCTTGCCCTGTTGGTGGGTGGAGCAGCGGGAAGTTATCCTGCGTTTTACCTCTCCAGGTTCAGGCCGGTTCAGGTAATGAAAGGGGAACTGACGGTCGGCAAAACGAAGACAAACCTTCGCAGCATATTTGTAGTCCTTCAATTCTTTACATCTACCGTATTTATTATTCAGACAATCGTTTTCGGATATCAAATAAGTTACATGCGCAACAAAGACCTTGGATTTAATAAAAACCATGTGGTCGTCCTGCCGGTTGCCGATTCGGAGGTGAGGAAATCGATCCAATCATTGAAGAAAGAGTTGAGAAATTATTCTGGCGTAATCGACGTCGGAGCCGCCTCGACTCTGCCGGGATGGAACATACCGCGGACATTTGAAGTCCCGCAAGGTTACACGAAAGAGCAAATGCAGCTCATGGACGTCCTAAATGTTGATTGCGGTTTCATTCCGACTTTGAAGATCAATCTTGCCGAAGGGAGAAATTTCTCAGAGAGCTTCCCGGCGGACACGATTGGTGCACTCATCATAAACGAGACCGCAGCAAGAAAATTCGGCTGGAGCGATCCAATCGGGAAGACCATCCGTTACAGCACGGGGGAAGGTGAATTTGCGACCGGGACAGTATGCGGAGTCGTGAAGGACTTTCATCTGGCGTCGCTGTACCGTGTCATCGAGCCGCTTTGCATAAGCGATAGGCCCGCTGAACTCAACTACATTCTCGTTCGGATATCGCCGCAGAACACCGATCGGACACTCGGCTTTATCAGCGGCAAATGGAAAGAGATTTATCCGGATCATCCTTTCGAATATTCATTCCTAGAGCAAACGTTCGATCATTACTTTCATGTCGTGGAGAAGGTACTGCAGATTTGCACCTATTTTACTCTTGTGGCGATTATCATCGCCTGCCTCGGTATTTATGCACTCGCCGCTTACGCCGCCGAACACAGGATAAAGGAAATTGGAATTCGTAAAGTGCTCGGGGCCACCACGTTCGGAATCTTCCTCAAACTGAACAAGGAGACGGCAAAGCTCGTCGTCATCTCGATAGTCCTCGCGCTAATTTTCGTCCGGCTGCCATTAATAGATCTCCACGAATTCCTTCCGTATTATGTGAAAACTGGCTTCATGGTCTATGTGGAATCTGCTTTGCTTGTGATTGTCGTTGCGATTGCCACAATCTCTTATCAATCTATAAAGACTGCCCTGGCGAATCCGGCCGGGAGTTTACGATATGAGTGAAAGAAATCTTGTCAGGAGGATATCATGAAAATATTTACTGTTCTTGTCTTCGTATTATCAGTCGTTCAACCCCGCGTTTTGTTCGCGCAGGCAAAGCAAGATTCAATCACAACCGGCAGCCTGACAATTGTCGTTCAGGGACTGCGCAGCGACAAAGGGACGGTGCAAATCGGATTGTTTAACTCGGAAGAGACATGGAAATCGGGAAAGGCGAAATTCAGAGGAGCGAAGGTCGGTATAAATGGCGGGAAAGCCATATGGGTCGTGGAAGACATTCCATACGGGATTTATGCCGTCAGACTGTTCCATGATGAGAACGGCAACGATAAGTTAGATGCGAATTTGTTTGGTATGCCATCTGAGGATTATGGTTTTTCCAACAATGCAAAAGGGATGTTCGGGCCGCCAGGATTTGACAAAGCCAAGTTCAGTTTTGACGAAGGACATAATGAGATCATAATAACCATCAGCTGAAGAGATATTCGATGGTGAGAAACAGCCTATTTCTCACCGACGGTTGCTCTTAATTGCTTCTCAAGCTCTGCCGCTACGGGAAAATTTGATTGCAGCTGGAGAGCTCTTTCTATTGCCTGAAGAGCCATCTGGTAATCCTTTTCACCAACGTAAGCTTCTGCAAGGTAATACCAGACCTGGGCATCACCATCATTGTAATTTAAAGATGCGGCGAGATGGCCCTTTGCTGAGTCAACCCTGTTCTCTACAAGATCGATGATGCCGAGCCACTTTTCGCAATATGCATTGGCCTGTAATTGGTTTCTTTTCGTTAAAAAGTAATATGCTCCGTCGTAGTCTTTCGCCTTCAGAAGCATAGAGATAGCAAAATCGTAGTTGACCGGGGTGTACGGAAATTGAGTTATCAGCACGTTCATAATTCGAACGAATGAATCCATGTCTCCTCTTGAATAGTACCATAACGATGCATCCTTGTGAGCAGTCTCCCAACCGATTCTGTCCATGACTACACTATACGCAAGTGAATCGATGTAATCTTTTGGAGCAAACAATTTACAGGACGGAATTCTTTTTGACTCGCTTACGTAAGGCCAATCGTTTTTTAAATCTTTTATTCTATAATCACTTATTACGGAATCGAGCCTCGAGAATGGGAAATTAGCAACTGTAATGCTGTCCTGCTGCTGATCTATAAGACCGAGAGGCTTCGTTTTGGGTAGGAGTTTCGCTTTTTCCATCTCGCTATAGAAAAGACTACCAATGATCTGATAGCCGCGGAGAGTCGGATGAAGGTGGTCTGTCATGAGATTGTCGCCAACAATGTTGTCGGGACTGATTGCTTCGAAAGCCGAATCTACATTTACCACCGGACAATTAAATTCGTTCCCCAATTTACAAATTACTTTGTTGATCGCGGTCGGCGCTCTAAATCTCAGCGCATCAAGATCTTTTGCATATCTAAATAGTGAATCGGCTGTATGGTAATCTCCTTTTGCCAGCTCCCTTTTTGCCTGCATGAAAACCGTGTCGGCACGGGGTAGGCCATCCTCGCTAATTGAAACGAATGGATACTGATCCTTCAGATTGCAGGCAAGAGTTCCTAGGATGACCGGAACATTTTGTCTCTTCGCCATGTCAAGAATGTCGGTCATGTTTCCCTTAAATTGAGCGATCCCCTCTTCATAAACTTTAGAGCCGAGGGCAATATACTGGTCTCGAGCCATGTAGGACATCAGGGTTGCTGTTGGAAGCTGCTTCTTTTCGAAGATCCCGGTCAATCCTTTAATTGCATTTCTTAATAACTGGAACGTTCTGAACTGTTCAAGATATATGACAAGGTTGACAATGCTCGGCGACGTCCCGAATGACTCCATGGAGCCCACTCCAAGAGCACCATAGTATTCGTTATTTCCGGCATAAATAATTATCAAATCCGGGTTCTCTTCAAGAATTCCGAACATGAAGTCTCGCAATGTATAACTGTTTATCGCTGAAATGCCACAATCGACGACCTCTATTTTGGAATCCGGATATTCAAGACTCAATCGCTGTTCAAGATATCGTGAGAATGACCCGTTCGGAATGAATGGATAACCGGCGGCAGCGCTTTCCCCGAGAACGAAAATCCGGAACGCGTTGGGCATCTTCATTTCCTCGAAAACGTCGCCGTCCGAGCGCGGAATATTCTGGACATCATGAAAATACTTGGAGGCAATGTCGGGGTTCAACGTGAATACTTTCTTGACGGGAGTTACTTCCGTTGTATAGTCGTAGCCATTCAGCTTCAGTTCTCCTTCGACGGGATTTACCCACATTGGGTAGCTGTAACCGTAGTTGAAAATCCGCAGCGCAACTTCAAGAAGCACAAAGAAAAGAATCGGAGTCAGGAGGATGACAAGATAGAAAAGTTTCCTCGTCGGATGCTGATCGCCGGCTGTCATTGCCGCATTTGATTTTTCAGGAGATTGTTTATTCTTTTTCAGCTTATTATTAGGCTTGCGCATCTTAGTGTTCAGCTGCGTCAACCAGACATGGTGGTAAATATCCGGCGAGCCATTTATCGTTGTGCTTGAAGTATTCCACTAGACTGCTCGATTAAACATACCCGCCTGGTTAAGAATAATCAAGCGCGGTATAGTCCAAAGAATTTTGCCTCAGGTAATATTTGATGGAACAATTTCGTAGTATTACCGTAGGTATGAAAGGTTTGTGGTGTGCAGATTTTATTATGCGAGACCACGCGGTTGCTTTTGTTCCTTTTCTAAACAGTGGAGGTTGTGAAATGAAATCATTAATGCTTGGAAGCTTCCTTGCAGTTTTCTTGTCGTCGAGTGTTTACTCGGTGGCGATTGCTCGAACGGACGAGAATCATCGATTATATAATTTGCGAGGCGAGTGGAAATTTCAACTGGGAGATAATCCGCATTGGGCCGAACCTAATCTCAACGACGACCGATGGGACGAAATATATGTCCCATCAACCTGGGAAGACGAAGGTTACCCCGGATATGACGGTTTTGCGTGGTACAGGAAACACTTTGATGCTTCTTCCCGCTGGATGTCGAAAGACCTGATCCTCGACGTCGGGATGATCGACGATGCGGACGAGGTATACGTTAACGGCGAGCTCGTCGGGTCAATGGGTTCGTTCCCTCCGAACTTTGTCACCGCCTATAATGTTCGGCGAAGTTATCCAATCCCTCAAGGCTTGCTCAAGCCGGATGGTGATAACGTAATAGCCGTGCGGGTCTATGACGACCATGGAGTCGGAGGCATTACCGATGGGCCAGTGGGTATCTACGAGCGCGAATATCTTGTGCATCCCGACATCAGCCTGCCGTCGATGTGGAAATTCAGAACAGGGGACAACATGGAATGGAAAGGAGTCGCTTACGATGACAGCGATTGGAAGAACGTCAGCGTCCCTGCATATTGGGAAACTCAAGGCTTCAAGGATTATGACGGTTATGCCTGGTACCGCGTAAAGTTCAACGTTCCGGCAGACTTTCAGGACGAGGATCTCATTTTACTTGTTGGAAAGGTCGACGATTTTGACGAAACGTACTTAAACGGGGAGCGTGTGGGAAGAACAGGGCCGATGCCGAAATATGAAATGGACCGTCCGGACGGCGATGAGTACGACCAGATGAGAGCTTATATGATTCCTGCGGGTTTGCTGCAGCCGGGGAAAGACAATGTATTGGCTGTCCGTGTTTACGATTGCTGGCTGGGAGGTGGAATATACGACGGGCCGATTGGTATCACCACCAGACACCACTATCAGAGAGACAGGCATTGGTACAGACGCGTGGAGAATTGGTTCGATCGCATTATTGAAGACATATTTAATTAGGAGCTTTTCCCCTATGTCTGGCGTTACGATTTCAGAACGCTGGTGCAATAAATTTCATCGTTGACAAACGCAGGCAAGTATTTTTCTCTGAGTGAGCAACGGCGTGATCGATAAATAAAGTTGCTTATTAAGAAAGGATTTGTCCGTTGTCATAGTCTTTCTTTTGTTTTGATAACACCTCCGAGAAACAGAAGGAATCCAACCGATTCCTTCTGTTTTATTCCCGCCTATCACTCGATTAACTCTCTGTATTTGTAGCTTACTGGCTGGTGATATTCTCTTCACGCGCAAGAGTGATTATTCCCCATTAAATAACCGCGGGTTGGCGATTCATTCCGCACTTCACAGGAATTCACTCCACATACACGAAATTATCCCGTATCATATCTCAGTAAGACATGTTGAACTTGATCAGCTAACAAATGAGATGAAAGCGAGATGCAATTAATGAAGGTCAGAATGCTCGTTCAACTTTTATTGTTTCTCTCAGGAGATCTTTTTGGTCAAACGAAGTGGACAGTCATCACAGGAGCCGTCCACGATGAGAATGAATCGCCTCTTGAAATGGTAAATGTGCAGGTGGTTGGTACATATGATGGGGACGTTACGGACTCTTGCGGGAAATTTCTATTCAGAACGAGTAAGCTAAGAAATGGCGTGCTTCGAGCATCGCTGATAGGTTATGAGTCGGTGAACCTCAAGTTGTCATTTTTAGAAAAAGACACCTTGGTTCTCAGCATGGAAATGAACGAGTTGGTCGTGAAGCTGAAGGATGTTATTGTTGCCGGAAATGCTTTCACAACAGGCGATGAGCCGAAAGCATTAACCCTTCACTCCCTGGATGTTTTTACCACAGCAGGGGCAGCGGCTGATATCTTTCGAGCGATACAAACATTTCCAGGAGTGGCCGCGATTGATGAGGGTTCGGGGCTATTTGTGCGCGGCGGCGATGTAAATGAGACAACGATACTTCTTGACCAAGCAACGGTGGTTCATCCGTACAAGTTTGAATCACCGACGGGTGGTTTTTTCGGTACTATACCGCCGTTTCTAATCGGAGGGACGTTCTTCTCCTCGGGCGGTTTTTCTGCCCGCTATGGTAACGCACTCTCGGGAGTGTTAGCAATGGAAAGTCTGAATATGCCGTCGAAGTTGTCTTATTCTGTGGGCATCGGGCTTGCTGCCGGGTCCATCTCCGCCAATATTCCTTTGGATTCCAACTCATTCGGGATTCGTATTTCAGGCAATAAAAGTTTTACGGATGCAATGCTTCGACTAAACGGTTTTCGCAACAGGTTCACGACTCCACCGGATGGAATCGATGGCAATGTTAGTTTGATATGGAAATACTCGCCCACTGCTCAGATAAAGTTCTTCAATTTTGTCAGCTCCGATCAAATTGGTGTTCAAGTGGATGAACCTTCCTTTGCAGGCGTGTATGCTTCACGAGAGACCAATTGGTTTCAAAATCTTCAGTGGGCCGAAGCAACCGGGCAATGGCTCTTGAAAGGGAGCCTGTCTCTCAATCGGTTTCTTACCGAGCAGGAGCTGGGAAGTTTAGACCTGAAGCCTTCGGACATTACCTACAAAGCCCGTTTCGATGCGGATGCTGATCTTGATGATGATCATCGGTTGTCGTTCGGAGCCGAGACCGAGAAAATGATCAATAGGTATGATGGAACGGTTCCCCAAAATCCGCTCGTGCTTGATCCACAGGCAAGCGTCTATACTTTAAACGAAGACTATAGCGCTGTCAGGGTGGGAGTGTACTCAGAGGTAGAATCTGCAGTGGCGAAGAGAATAATGACAAGCGTTGGCATCAGGAGCGATTACTATACTTTGTCGAAGGAAGCCGTGGTAGATCCGCGAGTCTCGCTTCGTTACAACTTCTCGAACGAAATACATGCTCAGGCAAGTTGGGGGATTTATCATCAATTCGCTGAGCCTTACTTGTACAATCAAGTGAATGGGAATCCACAATTATCAGCACAGTCCGCACGACATTTCACTGCGGGTGCCGAATACTCTACCGAACTTCTCATGTGTCGGGTTGAAATGTATCTCAAGAGATATTCCAATCTCGTTCTTCAGACGGAGTCAACTCACTACGCGAACCTAGGTGATGGGAGTGCATCGGGGCTAGATTTCTTTTTAAAGTATGGTGGATTTCTCATAACTCCGGTGAGCGGCTGGATATCATACAGCTATTTGCATTCTCGCCGGCTACAAGCTCGCAACCTCTCGGAAACCATCGTCTATGAGGAGGCACCATCGTCGTTTGATATCACACATAACCTGACAGTCGTGGGAAAAATTCAGCTGATACAATTTTTAAGCTGCGGCTTGACGTTTCGATACGCGACCGGCAGACCGGTAACGCCGATTATCGGTGCTATCCAAATTCCAGGAGAAAATTATTTTGAACCTATTCAAGGTCATATAAATTCCGAACGACTCCCTGACTTTGTCCGGCTGGACGCGAGTTTAGGTTACTTTATGCCGTTCGGCGATTCCAACTCTGCGACGTTTTACTTCGCCGTTTCCAATCTTATGAATAGAGACAATCCGATCGACTATGAATACTCGCCGGATTATTCGCAGAAACATTTAAGGACAACAGACTACTTGCGCTCCATTTATTTCGGAGTTGTGCTCTCATTTGGTTCGTATGGTATTGATAATTAATTATCTAATCATTTCAACAGGAGAATAACGATGAAGAAAATTCGATCAAGTATCATTATCAGTTTCATCATTTTTTTATTAGCTGATATTGGATTTTGTCAAGTGAGGACAGCGGCACAAGCCATATATGAAGCGAAGGAATTAATACGGCAGGGTTCCAATTCCGCTTCAGCGGATAAACTTGAACAAGCGAGGAATATTCTCGCTCCGTTTGCCTCTGTAGGAGATCGCCAGGAACTGGCAGAATATTATCTCGGATACATAGACTATCAAATGGCAGTCGTCATAAACCAGATGGATAAAGAAAAAGCACCTGCCTACCTAGACAGTGCAGTTGACCACCTCAAAAGGGCAATTGAAAAAGATGATACCCTGGCTGAAGCTCATGCACTCCTTTCGAGTTGTTACGGCATACAGATATCTTTTTCTCCGATGAGTGGTATCTGGCGGGGGCCAAAATCCGGATCTGAAATGAGTAAAGCAAAATCGCTTTCCCCGGAAAACCCGAGAGTAGCTTTGCTTGGGGCGATAGGCACATACAATACTCCTGTGCTATTCGGAGGAGGAAAAGAAAAAGGGTTTGAAGCATTAAAAAAAGCGGCGGAGCTTTTCGATCGATGGAGAACATCGGATTCGCTCCAACCGGATTGGGGAAGAGAACAAGTCTACGCGTGGATAGGTCTGGTACATCTTGACAGGAACGAGACAATCCTCGCGTGGAAGGCTTTCGAGAAAGCACTTGAGATCAATCCAGATTATGGATGGGTAAAGTATGTCCTTATGAAAAAAGTGACATCAGATGCCGATTCACAATGATGCAGGGTGTGCTCAATTGCAATATCAAAAACAAAATAGGATTACGTAATTATGAACGTTAGCCGAAAAGCCTTCAACAAACACAAGAAAGCATGAATATGAATTTTGGCATCATTCTAATCACCGTTTCCATCCTTTGGGCAGCATTGGAAATCATCTTAGCCCGAAGGAAACACTCTCAATTGACGGATAAGCGGATTGATAAATCTTCGCTCCATGTACTATGGGTCACCATTGCTATCTCCGTTAATCTTGGTATCATTGTCAGCTTTCAGCGCATCGGATATTTTGGAAATGGATCTCGAATCTTTCCGATTGCCGGTCTCACTTTTATTGTCTGTGGTCTGCTTGTTCGTTGGCTTGCCATCTTTTCTCTGAAGCATCAATTCACTGTGGACGTTTCAATCACGAAAGATCATCGCATCATCAGGAATAGAATTTATCGCTACGTGCGCCATCCGGCATATGCGGGCAGTTTGCTTTCGTTCTTTGGGCTTGGGCTGTTCTTCGCCGACTATGTCAGCATGCTCGTCATCTTTCTTCCGATATGTTTAGCTTTTCTCTACCGGATCCGTATTGAAGAGAAATTTCTTATTGATAATTTTGGTGAAGAGTATTTAACCTACTGTGCCCTAACTAAGCGACTCATACCTGGAATCATTTAAACTGGTAGCACTTTGGCTAATAGCACCCCCCCCAAAGCTCACCTTATTAAATATGCGTGTGTGAAGTCTCGGCCACGAACACAAAAGTGTTCGCTCAGTCCCATCCGCTGTTGGAAAGGGATTATTCTTTGATGGCAGAACGGTGGTGCGTTTCTAGTGTAGACTATTGATTAATTTAGTAATTGAACCATGGCTTGTGTTATCTTTAGTATCAGGCGAATGGAAAAACAAGAAACGATGGATAATAGAATAAGAGATACTCAAATCTCTTCTTTTCAAACCACATCAGGTGAATCTTCGAAGCCTCGCATCACCAGACGTGGCGTTGGAATTGTCTTAGTTATCTGGTGTGTCTATACATTGCTCGCTGCGATTCCGTTAGCCGAATCTTATCATGTCCCATTTTTGAGGGCATTGTATTGGCAGACATTTCAAAGCGCCGTGATGCTTGTCTTGAGTATACCGGTCTGGTTCATCGTCGTTCGTAGGATGTATGCCGCTCGGTGGTATTGGAAGGCGCTGGTGCATCTCTTTCTTGCTCCCACATACGTTATAGTGAACTACGAATATCTTTATTATTCGGTTTTTTTGTTCGGAGGAAAAGAAGCCGCCGACCCGTTGAAGACTGGTGCTGGTTGGCTTTTGTACTTCAATTTTCTCATTTATGTTTTACAGTTCGCCTTGTATCATAGCTACGAAATACTCAGAAAGCTGCGTGTTAAAGAGAAGGCGACTTTGGAATTGCTGGCTCTCCAGAAAGAACAGGAGCTTGCAACATTAAAAGCGCAGCTCAATCCCCATTTCCTCTTCAATACGCTCAACAGCATCAGCGCCATGGCGGCGACTGATACCGAAGAAACGCGAACAATGATTGCGCAGCTTGGCGACCTCCTTCGATATGCTATAGAAAGCTCGCAGAAAGATTTCGTGTCCTTGAAAGATGAACTTCAATTTATCCAAGATTATGTTGCTTTAGAATCAAAAAGATTAGAAGACAGGCTTGAAATAGAATTTCAGGTTGACCACTCCCTTGATTCCTTGCTGATTCCTCCGATGATTCTCCAGCCGCTGGTTGAGAACGCGATCAAACATGGAATCGCGCCCGCCGAGGATGGTGGAAAAGTATGCCTCCGCATCGGCAGACAAAAGGATCGAATAGTTTTCCAAATCTCCGACACGGGGGTCGGCATTTCCTGCGTCAATCCGCTCGCGACCACAAATGGTGTCGGCTTGAAAAATATAGATGCCCGCCTGCGGAAAATGTACGGCGATGCGGCGCGGTTGGAGATACAGCCGCGTGTCGGGGGAGGATGCGAAGTCATGTTTGTTTTACCTTTGTCATGAAGAAAAACATTACCGCTATACTCGTTGATGATGAACCCCTTGCGCGAAAGCTCGTAAAAGAATACCTCTTGGATTTTCCTGCCATCAGGGTCATTGGAGAATGCAAGAATGGCAGACAGGCCATCAAAGCGATCAATGAGTGCAAGCCCGATCTTATGTTTCTCGATATTCGTATGCCCGGCATGGATGGATTCGAAGTTTTGGAACACCTCGATCACTTGCCTCGTATCATTTTCACAACTGCCTATGGCGACTATGCATTGAAAGCTTTTGAAATGAACGCTGTCGACTATCTTCTCAAGCCGTATGACCGTAAAAGATTTTCACGGGCAATTCACAAAGTTCTTGACAGAAACTTAAGAGCCGGCGATGAGATAGAGCGAATCGTCGCCATGCTGCAGCATACGAAATTGCACGAGGGATATCCTGCATGCATCTTTGTGCGTGTCGGTAGAAAAATTGTTTCCGTCCAGTTGAGCGATATTGCGTGGATCGAAGCCGATGGTGATTATTCCCAGCTCCATACTGCAGGCGGTACTCATCTATGTAATTTAAGCTTGAACGCTCTTGAACGGCGGCTGGATCGTTCGCGCTTTTTACGGGTGCACCGTTCTTATATTATTGCAAGTAATTCCATTGAACACTTAGCCGGTGACGGTGAAGGGGGATACATCGCACTATTGAAAGATAAATCCAGGGTTAAAATAAGCCGGACGTACGCGGCGAAGATACGTCAGTATATTTGGTAGTAGAAACTCGGCGGCGGTGTCGGATTTACTGATTTTTTTCTTACCGTGTAAACCTCACTCTTAGGAGTGAGGTTTACACAGAATGTCTGTTACAAAATCGTCTTAGCAGCTTCACGTCTTTGCTTTCGTCAAGACATTAATGACGCAATGCAGCAGGCGGGTCCTTTATTCCGAGATTGTGTGCCATGAAAGCCAGCACGTCTGCAGCCTGCGCGATCCGTTTGTCTGTCGGCATATAGCCATGACTTGTCTTTGTTTCAACCCTGATCAGCACCGGATTGTTGCAGGCTTGATTATGCTGCATTTGTGCAATGAACTTGTACGAGTGACTCGGAACGACTCTGTCATCATGGTCTGCAGTCGTGACGATTGTCGGTGGATAACATATACCTGGCCTGACGTTCTGGACCGGGGAATACTTTATCAAGTACTGGAAATCGGTCGAGTCATCCGACGAGCCGTATTCAGGTACCCAGCCGACACCTGCGGAAAATTTCTGGTAGCGTAACATGTCCATTACTCCTGCTCCGGCGTATGCGGCGCCGTAAAGATCGGGTCGCTGGGTTTCGCAGGACCCGACTAGCAGACCGCCGTTGGAATAGCCTTCAATGCCTAATTTGGGAGTTGAAGTATATTTCTCCTTTATCAGAAACTCTGCCGCAGCGATGAAATCGTCGAATACGTTTTGTTTCTTCTCAAGCATCCCGGCGTGATGCCATGTTTCGCCGTATTCTCCGCCGCCCCGAAGATTCGCTACAGCGTAAACTCCTCCCATTTCGAGCCATGTAACATTTGTAATGCTGAAGGCCGGCGTTATGCTGATGTTGAAACCTCCGTAAGCATAAAGAAGCGTTGGGTTGGTCCCATCTAACTTGATTCCTTTCTTTGCCGTGATGAACATCGGAATTCTTGTACCATCTTTCGACTGGTAGAAAACCTGTTTTGTCTCATACCCCTTCGGGTCAAAGTCGACGTGAGGCGGCTGGAATGTGACATCCTTGCCGGTCTTGAAATCATGACGAAATACTGTGGTCGGATAGAGAAACGATGTGTAAGCATAGAAGAGCTCCGGAGTATCATAACGCCCGGTCAATCCATCGACTGTACCGATGCCCGGAAACTTCAGTGTCCCATCATGTTTTCCGTTGAGCGAGTAAAATTCCACCTCACTTTTTGCATCGACAAGATACCTCACTACTATTTTACCCCCCGCGAGAAGCGATTGCTCTATAACATTCTTGGCTTCGGCGATAACCATCTTCCATCCTATTGAATCCGGTTTACCGATGTCAAATGAGACAATTCGACGATTGGGTGCGTCGAGTGTCGTCTGCATGATTATTTTTGTTCCCACATTTCCCAGGGGATAATATTCGGCATTATCGATTCCGAACAAAGGTTTTACCGGTGAGGAAAGATCGGGATGCTTCGGATCTTTGAGATCGACATAGAAGACCTTATTCTTTGATTCGGTCCCTTTGTTCAAATAGATGAACAGAAATCTGCCATCGTCTGTAACGCCTCCGCTTACATACCAGCCCGGGTAATCCTTCAAATCGTAGAACATTTTATCTTCGGTTTGAGGAGTCCCGACCTTGTGATAAAAAAGCTGCTGTCCGACCGCCTCGGTGGTCAAGACCTCGCCATTTTTCGGTTCAGGAAATCTGGAGTAGAAAAAACCTCCGTTGTCATTTGTCCATGATAACCCTGAGAATTTTACCCAGTGAACGGTGTCTGGAAGATCCTTCCCGCTTGCCAGATCTCTGACGTGAAGTTCCTCCCAATCTGATCCACCTTGTGAGATTGCGTAACAAAGGAGTTTGCCATTCGGCGAGGCCTGGTAATCCAGCAAAGCTAACGAGCCATCGGGCGAAAGTTTGTTCGGATCAAGAATCATTTCCGGCTTTGAGGCCAAGGATTTCTGTCTGAAGACCGGACTTTGATTTTGAAGTCCGGAGTTTTTGCTGTAGAAAAGTAATCCGCCTTCCCGGTTAGGCACGCCGACTTTCTCGTAATTCCAAAGTTTGGTAATGCGGGCGCGTATTGAATCTCGAATCGAAATTTTGTCCAGATAGTCGAAGGTTATCTTATTTTCTGCCTCAACCCACGCGTCGACAGCGGGGCTTTCCTGGTCTTCCATCCATTGATATGGCGCCGGAACTTTCGTCCCGAAATAGTTCTCGACAAGAGTATCCCTTCGTGTGACGGGATAGTTCAGAGGTTGACTTTTGATCAGTAGGGGGAACATGGTAATGGCCACAGTTGTTGCTAGTTTCACTTGGGTTGTTGAAAAATTAAAGAACAAAAACCTGTTGAACTTTTGCAAATGTTTGCTGACATTGTGGAACGATGGAACCGGCATCTGAATCTCCTTTTTCTTATCAATAGACATAATATGGTCTGCAAAAATTGATGTTGCAAGGTTAGGAGGTAAAATAATCAGTGAAAATTGCATTATTTGCGGCAACGGGTAGGATTGGATCCAAAATTCTTATGGAAGCTCTGAACCGCAGACACAAAATCACTGCGATTGTTCGTCGTCCTGAAAAGTTGACGCTGTTGCATCCTAACCTGACGGTCGTGCAGGGAGATGTCCTCGATGAAAACGTGGTGGCGAATCTTGTCAAAGGACATGACGTAGTAGTCAGCGCATACGGACTGGGATCTTCAAGTCCGGCCGACTTTTCGCTGTTCAGCAAAGCAGCGCAGTCGTTGATCAACGGTACCAAGAAAGCCGGAGTGAAGCGGCTGATCAATGTCGGCGGAGCAGGGAGTCTTTACGTCGCACCCGGCAAACAATTAGTAGATATGCAAGGATTTCCGGAATCATTAAAGGAAGCCGCCTCTGCCCAGCGCGATTCTCTTGAGGTTTTTAGGAAGGAGAAAGAGCTCAATTGGACGTTCTTCAGTCCGGCAATAATCGTGGAGAATGGCGATCGTACGGGAAAATTCCGCATTGGTAAGGATGAGCCAATTTTTGATTCCAAAGGTGAAAGCAGGATATCGATCGAGGACTACGCGGTCGCCTTGGTTGACGAAATTGAAAATCCGCATTTTATTCGTCAGCGGTTCACGGTTGGCTACTAACTGGACTAAATCACAAGCTAGAGGTATTGACATGAACGAACTCGGTCAGAGTTTCGGCGGACTGCTCCTTAGAATTACAGTGGGAGGATTACTGCTGTTCCATGGTGTATCAAAGCTCACGCATGGCGTGGCATGGATGGCTGGCCCGCTTGAGGCATTCCATCTTCCTTTTTTTGTAGCTTACGGAGTTTTCGTGGGCGAAATCGTTGCGCCTATTCTGATAATACTTGGTATCTGGACTCGTCCGGCTGCGCTCGTGATCGCCTTCGATTTGTTCATGGCCGTCATACTCGTTGCTCGTCATGGAGTGGCTCATCTCAGCCCGGGCGGCGGGTGGGGGATAGAATTAGAAGCGCTCTATTTGCTCACTGCGTTGACGCTTTTCTTCCTCGGCGCTGGGAAGTTTAGCGTGGCAGGTGCAAACGGAAAATGGAATTGAAACACGCGTACCTGTAACTTGTTTGCATGTTCCCCCGTACGGTTCTCCGGGTGCATATTGAGATAATGAAATGAGAAGATGAACCGGGTAAATGTGATTACCGTCCAGCAAGTTACAAAAAAATTTCCCTCCGTTGTCGCTCTCGACAAAATAACTCTTGAAATCAACGAGCAGGAATTTTTCGGGCTGCTCGGACCGAATGGTGCAGGTAAGACGACATTGATGAGCCTGCTCGCAGGGTATCTTAGCGCCGATGAGGGTACAATTGTAGTTAGTGATCAGGTGATATCGCAGGCCAATCTTGAATTGAAGAAAGAGATCGGTTTTGTACCACAATCGATTGCGCTGTACGATGAGCTCAGTGCCCAAGACAATCTTGAGATGTTCGGGGGTCTTTATGATGTGGAGTCCGGAATTCTGACTGAGCGCATCAGGGAGAAGCTGAATGCCGTCGGATTGTATGAAAGACGCAAAGACAAGGTCAAGACATTTTCGGGAGGTATGAAGCGACGGTTGAACATAATAGCAAGCCTGCTCCATGATCCCAGAATTCTGCTGTGCGACGAGCCGACAGTCGGTGTGGATCCGCAATCGCGCAACGCAATCTTTGATTACCTTGAAACCCTTAACCGGCAAGGTAAAACGATCATTTATACTACTCATTACATGGAAGAGGCCGAAAGACTTTGCAGTAGAATTGCAATCATCGATCATGGAACCATCATAGCGATCGGAACTACGGATGAACTATTAGAGAAGCTCCCCTATGATGAGACGATCGTGATAGCGAAAAACCCTTCGACTCTTAAGCACCTGGAGCTGTTCCATGAGTTTGGTGAACTTCTCGAAGAAGACGACCATTTTGAATTGAAACCGACAAATGGGTTCACCCTTTCAAGGTTTTTCGCCAAGGTTGAAGAAAAAGGCTTGAAGTACAGCTGGATCGAGTTGCATCGCCCGACACTTGAAGCTCTTTTCTTGCAGCTTACCGGCAGGAGTCTTCGAGATTGAAACCGGTAATTCAACTTTTCAAGAATTCGTATCGAGTTTTCCTGAACGACCGGGTGGCAGTCCTGCTGACATTCATCGTCCCCTTGGTTCTAATGTTTATCTTTGGCTCGATTTTCAACGGCGGTGGTGAGGGGCCGCAGGGAATACCAATTGCTGTTCTAAGCCAGAGTAATTCCGATGTCGTAAACAGAATCATTTCTACTCTGGATACCATGAAGGCCTTCCGAGTTGTCGACTCGGTGAAGAATAATCAAGGAAAGTTGATCCCGTTCGATACGACTTCGATCAAAGAATACGTCAAAAACGGGAAGGCCACCGCCGGCATTCTCTTTCCCGCCGATGCTTACACCGATACATCTTCCGCTCTTCAGCTCAAATTTTACTATGATCCCAAAAATGACATGGAGATGCAGACAGTCGAGGGATTGCTCCAGGAGGCGGTCTTCAGCCACTTCCCATCGATCATTGCTCAAAGCGGCTTTCGTCAGGCAAGAAAGTTTCTCGGCACGGACTCGGGTCAGGCATTCAACAAGAAAATAGCATCTGTTGTCGGGAAATATTTTAAAATCGACACTGGCATTTTTCTTCATCCAGACCGATGGATCGCCGCCCGATCCGACAGCGACACCTCTAAGACGAATTCAAATTTTATGAACAACATCGTAAGGATCGACAAGGAACAGGTGGTCGGCGAAAAGCTGAAAAACCAATGGGCAACGAGGACCATCGGAGGATGGGCGCTGACTTTCCTTCTATTTGCCCTTACCGCCTCTTCGTCATCTCTCTTTGATGAAAGAAAGTCAGGACTGATGCTGAGGATACTCACGTCGCCCGTATCGCGTGTTCATATTCTCTGGAGCAAATATTTATTCAATATGTCACTCGCGATCGTTCAGTTGCTTCTCATGTTTGTCGTGGGGTGGTTGATGTTTCAGGTCGACATATTTTCTAATTTCCTGAATCTTATGTTGATAATTATCTCTGCTTCAACAGCATGCACGGCGTTCGGAATGCTTCTCGCCGCTGTCTCCAAGACTCGCCAGCAGGCTAACGGACTGGGGACTCTGTTGATTCTGACAATGAGTGCGATCGGCGGTGCATGGTTCCCGACATTCCTAATGCCATCCGGAATTCAATTCATCAGCAAACTCACCTTCGTCTACTGGGCAATGGACGGATTTCTTGAAGTGCTTTGGAGGGGAGTTGGTACCGTCGATATCCTACCACACATCGGAATACTCTTGGGCATTGGTGCCGTGGTCAATGCTGCAAGCGTGTGGCAATTCAAGAGAGGAGACATATTCTCATAGGTTGGTCAGGATGACTCGTTGCTTTGATCTGTGAAATAAAAATTTGATTTGCCAGGGTTCGTTGATCTTTTTTGAAGGTTTGTTCATATTAACAATGACTCCATTGGATAACAAAACATGAAAATTCCGATTTATCAAGTCGATGCGTTTACAGACGAGAAGTTTCACGGTAACCCGGCGGCCGTTTGTATCCTGCAAGAATGGATTTCCGACGGCAGCATGCAGAAAATTGCCGCAGAGAATAATCTCGCGGAGACTGCATTTGTGGTGGAGAAGAATCGAAACTTTGAACTAAGATGGTTCACCCCTGCGGTGGAAGTTGACCTATGTGGACATGCTACCCTTGCGACCGCATATGTTTTCAAGGAGCACCTGGGCTACCAGCCTGAAGAGATCGCTTTCAAAACAAAGAGCGGAATCCTCAAGGTCATTTTTGGAGGGAACATCATGTCAATGATTTTCCCGAGTCGACCGGGTATCGTTGTAGAGGCGCCTCAAGAGCTTCTTGAAGGCATAAAAATTAAGCCGTCGGAAGTATTAAAATCAGTGGAAGATTTCATGGTTGTTCTGAGAAGTGAAGACGAAGTGAGTGAGCTCAGACCTGACCTCGACCTGCTCAAAAAATTGGATTGCCGCGGGACAATTGTGACCTCACGAGGGAACGAAGTCGACTTTGTTTCACGCTTCTTTGCCCCACAAGCAGGAATACCAGAAGACCCGGTCACGGGTTCTTCTCACACGACGCTTATTCCTTATTGGTCCAGGAAATTGAACAAGAAGAGCATGACAGCGCTGCAGATTTCACAAAGAAGAGGAAAGCTTTTCTGTGAAGACCTTGGCGATAAAGTGAAGATTGCAGGCAAAGCGTTGACGTATATGATAGGGGAAATAAATTTATAACCCAGCTGAGGCAGCGTGAGAAAAAGAAAAGGAAAGGCGAAACACAGGGCTGAACCCACAGAAAAGAAAGAGTGCTTTGCAGATCAGAACCTAACAGAAGACTTCACACGCCATCTTTTTTTTGAACCGGTTACCAAGGGGAACTGGGATAAGTTCGTGGATCTTTTCGGGGAAAAGGGTGCTTGCGGGAATTGCTGGTGCATGTATTACCGCGCAAAGAAAACAGATTTTGTCAAGGGGAAAATCAAGAATGGAAACCGGGATGCAATGAAAAAGATTGTCTGGTCTGGCAGACCGGTCGGACTCCTCGCGATTTACGGGCACAAGGCGATTGCGTGGCTTGCGCTTGCTCCACGGGAAGATTTCCTCAAACTTGAGAGTTCACGGGTCCACAAACGAATTGACCAAAATCCTGTTTGGGCGATACCATGTACTTTCATTCACAAAGACTATAGGCGACACGGAGTGTCTGTAGCGCTTCTTAAAGGCGCGATTGAGTACGCAAAGAGCGTTGGAATAAAAATACTCGAAGCGTATCCAGTCATCCCAACACAGAAAAAATGGCCCGACTCGTTTTTGTGGGTAGGGATTCAAAAGTCATTCGCGCGCGCAGGTTTCGAGATTGTCGATACGACTTCGAGGTCGAGGCCAATGATGAGGTACTACGTCGATAAACGGGTGAAGAAGTCTGCAAAGAGAGACTCTTGAGTCTCGCTATCTTTCATGAGTGTTTACTAGGGTAAAAGGAATACTATGCTGTACATTTTGGCATTTTTTCTTCCGCCGGTCGCGGTTCTCTTCAGCGGGAAACCGATACAGGCGCTATTGAATTTCTTCCTATGCTTTCTATTGTGGATTCCTGCCGTGATACATGCCCTCCTTGTTGTGCATGATCATTACGAGGATAGGCGAGCAAGAAAAATCATCAGAGCAATCGAACGTAATTATTAAAGCAAATCAGGAGGCCGACAAAATGAAAACTGCAAAACAGTTGTTAGCGACGGCGGCCGGACTTAGTTTCGCTGTCGCGTTGTTTCAACTCGTCGTGACATTCTCAATACCATGGAGTTTATATTTCGGTGCGCCGCCGTCCGTGGTTTCCAAACCCCTCGTGCTTTATGCAAGCGGGACTATTGTGGCTATTATCTTTTTTATCTTCGGTTTATATGCGCTTTCGGGGGCACACATGATTCGCCGCGTTCCGTTACTGCGCACGGGACTTGTGACGATCATGGCCTTGTACACAATACGTGGACTCCTCTTGGTCCCTGAAGTGTTAACATATATCTACAATCCGAGAGGAGCCGCCATTTTTCCAAAACCTGCACTGTGGTCATCTGCAGTTTCCCTGATCATCGGGATTATATATTTGGTCGGTATGATAACCGGCTGGGGTGAGTTACCGACGAAGCGGCAGTCAGCTCTGCCAAAGGCGTAATAAAAACTGGAGACACAGATTTTCTAAAATATTGTTCCGCTTCATTCGTCTTTAGAAATAGATGCGCCAGGAAGGACCGGTTCAGGGGAGCGACGATAGTTCTTTAAGAATTTGTTGATGAATATTCTGCTTGACAAAATCATGCGAAACAGTTAATTTGGAAACGGATTATACGAATATCGTTTTCCGCGTGGAAAGTGCAGCAAAAAGCTGCATTTTTTTGGCTGTGAAAGGAAACGACATAAACACGAACCGTTTCGTTCGTAGAGAAAGGATGACAATGTCAAGCGACGAAATAGAGAGAAGGGAAAGAATCATTGCGAAGGCGGAAGAGATGTTCCTTGAACATGGGTATTCAAGGGTGACAATGGAGGAGATAGCTTCCAGCCTCGGAATGAGCAAGAAAACTCTGTACAAATTCTTCCCGAATAAGGAAGCGATATTGCGCGAGCTAGTCTCTCAGAGGCAGTGTGAGTTCACGGAGCGGATCGATGAAATATGGCAACAGGCAGACATAGATTTCGTCGGGAAGTTAAGAAAGACTCTTGATTTTTTTGCCGAGCGGACTTCACGGGTCAATCGTTTTCACGATCTGCAGAAACAGATCCCTGATCTCTGGAAAGAAATCTGTGCCTTCAAGAATGAAAAAGGCACGGAGAAAATTCGTCAGCTCCTGTCAATAGGATTTGAAAGCGGCATCATCAGGAATGACCTGGGACGTGACATCATAATTCTGCTTTATACGAACGCCGTCGAATCGATGATGAATCCCGAACTGTTGTCGGAACTACCTTACAGCGGCCCGCAGATTTTCGAAGCTATTTCCAAGATAGTCTTCGAGGGAATCCTATCAGAGGAAGGAAGAAAGAAATATGTTTCATACGGAACCGACGAGAAACAAAGCCAAGTGAATAATGCCGTCGAAAATTGAGTGGAAGAATATTCCGAGTTTCTCTTCATTAAACGGTCTGCGCGAAGAATTTGAGAACAAATTAGATAGATAAAGTCAGATACGGAAAGAGAAAGCCGGGGATAAGTACAAAGGTTTTCTATCCGCTTTACATCGTCCCGTAGGTACAGAGAGAGGTCAAGATAATTCTGAAGATTAAAAGGTCGAGGTGACAAATGAATAAAATAAAAATATATTCGGTCGTTACGGTTGTGTTCGCTCTTATCGTGGTCGTATTGTTGCACAACCGCTCCCAAATAAAAGCGGAGACAAAGAAGTCGACGCTTGATGCATACACTGTCAGCGTTGCGACGGTCGACAAGAGAGAAATCGCAGACAGCATCGATATCGTCGGGACCATAGATGCCAACAACGATGTCGCCATAGTTTCCGAAGCACAGGGAAAGGTAACAAAAGTTTTTGCCGATGTAGGTGATTACAGAGCCGCCGGTTCTGTACTAATACAGATTGACGACGAGCTTGCTTTGGCTGCAATGAATGCCGCAAAAGTTAATTTTGAAAAAGCAAAGAAAGATCATGAAAGATTCCAGGAACTATATAAAGACAAAGCGGTCACAGATGCCCAGCTCGAAAACGCGGAGCTCGCCTACGAAACCGCCGACGATCAATATGTAGTGGCACGACGTCAGTATGAAAATACAAGAGTTACGGCGCCTATCTCCGGAATCGTTACCTCACGGGTAGTCGATGTCGGCACTTATGTAAACAGCAAGACGGTTGTCGCTGACATCGTGGACATTTCAAAATTGAAGACCACCGTCAATGTGGACGAGCACGACGTTTTTGGACTCAAGGTTGGCGACAGAGTGGAGATTTCGACGGGAATTTATCCGGGGGTAAGGTTCTCAGGCTTCATAAAAACCATCAGCGTGAAGGGGGATGCATCTCACACTTATCCTGTTGAGGTGGATTTCTCGAACGGCAAAGAACATCCGCTGAAGGCGGGTATGTTTGCTCACGTATTGTTTGCCAAAAGATTCGACGGTCAATGCCTCACGATTCCGCGTCAAGCTTTGGTAGGGAGCGTTGAAGAGCCGCAAGTATATACCGTTGAAAACGGGATCGCAAGATTAAGAAACGTCGTAATCGGTTCGGCTTATGACAATTACCTTGAAGTATTGGACGGGCTTCACGAGGGAGAAACCGTTGTTATCAACGGGCAGAACAATCTCCAGGATGGGAGCAAGGTAAGCATTGTCGAATGATCGACACTTATGAAAATGAAAATGAATAAGTTGAAAAGGGATTCTTGACATGACGATAACTGAATTAGCGATAAAGAGGCCGACCTTGATCGTGGTGATATTCGGCGCGCTCGCGTTGCTCGGACTGTTCAGCCTGACGAGATTGAATTACGAGCTTCTTCCGAAAATCACGCCGCCCGTACTGACGATCTCAACGATTTATCCGGGAGCTTCTCCAAATGAAGTGGAAAACTCCGTGACGAAGCCGGTGGAGGATGCGGTTTCTTCATTGGACCAGATCGACGACATCACCTCGCGGTCTAATGAGGGAGTTTCTTTTGTGATGATTCAATTCCGGCAATCTGCCGACGTAAACACGCAGATGCAGCTGGCACAACAGAAGATCGATCAGATCGTAAGCACGCTTCCGGCGGGAGTAAAGACCCCGACAATTTCGAAGTTTGAGCTTGATGCAATTCCGGTGTTGAGAATGGGGGTCACGAGCAATATGCCCTCCACGCAGTTTTACCAGTTCATAATCGACAGGATTCAACCGAGACTTTCGGAAGTCCCCGGCGTAGGTCAGGTCACGCTGGTCGGCGGGGATGAAAGGGAAATCCGCATCAACCTGAATGCCGATAAGCTGAAGGCATATGGATTATCTATTTTACAGGTGTTGAATGTAATTCAAAATTCCAACGTTGATTTTCCCACCGGCAAACTTGAGAACAATAGCAATCAGTTGGTTGTCCGTCTTGCGGGAAAATTTTCCTCGGTGGATGCTATTAGAAATCTTATTATTGAAAAATCAAATGGTGGAGGTGATGTAAAGCTTTCAGATGTTGCTGACGTTGAGGATGGTCATAAAGAATACACCACCATCAATAGAATTAACGGCGTGACGTCTGTCGGCATTCTTGTACAAAAACAAACAGATGCAAACGCCGTGGATGTCAGCAGAATGGTGCGCGCCGAGTTGGGCAGGATCGAAAAAGACTACCGTGCGCAAAATATCAGGTTTAATATTTCCCAGGACGCTTCTCAGTTTACGATAGATGCGGCAAACGGCGTGAAGTTCGATCTCATGCTCGCCGTCGTTCTGGTCGCAGTAGTCATGCTTTTGTTTCTCCATAGCGTTCGCAACTCATTTATAGTGATGCTTGCCATTCCGGCGTCGATACTTTCCACTTTCGTGGTCATGTACGCTCTCGGGTACACCCTCAATTTGATGACTCTGTTAGGGCTATCTCTCGTCGTCGGCATTCTTGTGGATGACTCGATCGTCGTCATAGAGAATATTCACCATCATCTCGAAAAGGGGGAAGAGCCGAGAGTCGCGGCAGTCAAAGGAAGGAATGAAATTGGATTTGCCGCATTATCGATAACCATGGTCGACGTGGTGATATATGTTCCGCTTGCGCTGACCAGCGGATTAATCGGCAACATAATCCGTGAGTTTTCTGTCGTCGTGGTAATCTCGACTCTGCTCAGTCTTTTCGTCTCGTTCACCGTAACCCCGCTCCTCGCTTCGAGGATCAGTAAAATCGAAGAGATGACAGATGGAACTCTCATCGGGAGGTTTGCACTGCAATTTGAAAAATATTTCCGCAGGATCATTGCGAATTATCTTCAGGTATTGAAATGGAGTTTGAACAACCGATGGAAAGTTGTGACGATCTCAGCCGTGCTGTTTTTCGCAGCGCTTTCACTCGCTCCGCTTGGATTCATAGGAGCGGAATTCATTACCCAGTCCGATAGAGGTGAGTTTGCCGTTACTCTTGAGACCCCGTCAGATTACTCGCTCGACAATACAAACTTTGTAACCGAGAAAGTAGAAAAATATATCAACAACCTTCCGGAAGTGAAAAGCGATTTTGTGCAGGTGGGCGCATCAAACGAAGGATTGATAGGACAAACGTCAAATAACAGCTCAGAGCTTGATGTTGAGTTGGTTCCAAAAGAAGAACGCAAAAAGTCTACTGACGAGGTAGGAGAGGAAATTAAAAACTTTGCCTACCAAATTCCCGGAGTGAAAGTACGTGTTAATCCCATCGGACTTTTCGGAACCGCAAATCAGACACCGATTCAATTAATAGTCAACAGTTCCAATCGCGAAGACGTCTTGAAATCCGCCGAGATACTCGAGAGAGTTGTCAAATCGATTCCTGGAACAGCGGACGTTCGCCTGTCCACCGAGGCCGGGAATCCCGAAATGAGAGTAGATATAGACCGCCAGAAACTTGCGAACTTCGGGCTCTCGATCGTCGACGTCGGCGCGGCTCTGCAGGTAGCAATGCAGGGAAATGATGATGCTAAATTCCGGGACGGAAACGACGATTACAATATTCTTGTCTCCCTGGACAAATTTGACAGATCGAAGATTTCCGACTTGAAGCAGATGACATTCATAAACAATCGCGGACAGTCTATCCAGCTTCAACAATTCGCCGGCGTCTACCAATCGACGGGTCCGACTTCATTGCAAAGGTTTGACCGGGTGAATGCGGTTACAGTTTATTCTCAGGTTATCGGCCGGCCCACCGGAAGTGTCGGAGAGGATATTAAGAATGCGATGGCCAAAGAAAAGATTCCTTCCGGCGTTGATATTGCTTATTGGGGAGACCTCAAGAACCAGTCGGATGCCTTCGGGAGTCTCGGGCTGGCACTCGTTGCGGCAATCATCTTTGTCTATTTGGTAATGGTCGCTTTGTACGATTCTTACATCGATCCGTTTGTGATCCTTTTTTCCATACCGGTAGCCATGGTGGGGGCGTTCCTTGCACTTGCATTGACGATGAAATCCTTAAACATATTTTCCATCCTGGGAATAATAATGTTGGTCGGACTGGTAGGCAAAAATGCGATTCTGCTTGTTGACCGTACGAACCAGAAGAGACGAGAAGATGGACTCTCAATTTATGATGCACTGATCGAGGCGGGCGAGAGTCGAATAAGGCCGATCTTAATGACAACGACCGCGATGGTAATCGGAATGCTGCCGCTTGCTCTTTCGACAGATTCGGGTTCGGAGTGGAAGACCGGACTCGCATGGGGAATTATCGGCGGACTTCTCAGCTCAATGTTTTTAACATTGATCCTCGTTCCTGTGGTGTATGTAATAGTTGAACGAGTGCAGTTGAGAATCAAAGTGCTATTCGCGGGGAGGAAGAAAGAAACTGTCCGTGAGCTTCAACCGGAGGTCGTGAAAGGCTAATGCATGTAAAGGAAAGCGTGCGGTGAGGTTAGGCGTCATCGAAAAGGTCGACGGCGGCATTCAATAGTTATGATTCGACTGCCACTCTGACTCTCGTGTCCTAATTTGAATCCTATTTCGGATTGGAATCAAATTAACCACAAGGACCGTCAGGCGTCACTGAGGTTTTGATAACTCCAGACTGCCTTGCACCGCTTTGCCTTACTGGCGATCAACGTAACTCTTCATGTTTGGACTAAATCAAAATTGGATACTATCGGGGGGTATCTTCGCTTGAATATTAGCTATCGCTGCTATAATTTCTCGTGTATGATCCCGTCCATGAGAGTCTAGAAGTCTTCGCGGCGCTACAGGTTGGTTTCGGGAAAGCATTTTCAGACTTAGAATGTTGGGAAGGAGTTTTATGGGCTCAAGAGTTACTATATTGGATGTCATGCGTGAGGCCGGAGTGGGCATCGGCACAGTCTCCCGCGTGCTGAACAACTCTCCGCACGTCAGTCAGGAAAAGAGGAAGCGCGTTATGGAGGTTGCAAAGAGGCTAAATTATCAGCCGCATACTTATGCTCAGCGGCTTGCGCGCCGCCAGGCTGAAACAATTTCTGCTATCATTCCCTTTTTCTCTACCTATTTCTTTGCGACCGTGCTTCATGGAGTACAGGATAGAAGCTCAGAGTTTGGCTATGACCTGGTGCTTTACGGCGTCAACCATGTGGATCAAATGGAGTCTCACATAAGCTCTGCGCTTCAGCGGGGAAAAGTTGATGGCCTCCTTTTTTTCTCGATGAAGCTCCCGCCTAAGACTGTACCACGATTGAAGGAATCCAAACTCCCGGTTGTGCTGGTTGACACCTCTCTTCCGGAATTTGATTCTATATCAGTTGCTAACGCCGAAGGCGCCTATACGGCGGTCAGACATCTGATACAGCTTGGTCATCGTTCGATCGGTATGATTGGTGCCCGATCGGTGAGCACTCCCGCGACTGAGAGACTCGATGGTTATAAACGGGCTCTCAATGAACAGGGGCTCGTTTTCTGCGAAGACTTGGTGAAGGTTGGAAATACTATAAAGTTTGACGGCTTCAACCGCGAAGCGGGTTATGAGGCCATGGTCGAGTTTATTAAGATGGGTAGTGACATGCCGAGAGCTTTTTTTATTTCGTCTGACATACAGGCGATGGGCGCCATTGCCGCGCTCACCGAAAACGGTTTCAGCGTGCCGGAAGACGTCGCAATCGTGGGGTTTGACGACATCGAACTCGCTGAATACTTCAAGTTAACTACCATGCGCCAGCCGATGTACCAGATGGGAGCACTTGCTGTTGAACGTCTCGTGAAGAGGATGTCGTCCCCCGACATGGAAATTCTTCACACCACATTTTCGCCAACATTGGTTGTCAGAGACAGCTGTGGTGCCTTGAACAGGAGCCGCGATTAGTTTTTCCCCACCTTTTGCCGATAACCGGCAAATGTCGGGGGATGCTTTAGGCACAGGCAGACGGCTGACTCTCTTTAAGAATCCATCCCCAGGGATTATATTCCCATTCAAGGAATTTCTACGAATTATTCAACAGACAGAGAGTTATACTGATGGAATCAATAAATGGAGAGCTTGCTGAAGTCCGTTATGATTGGACGAACGGTGAAATAAAAAGTATTTATAATCTTCCGCTGCTTGAATTGATTTACGCCGCAGCGACTGTCCACAGACAATACCATAATCCCTCTGAGATCCAGGTTTGTTCACTTCTATCGATAAAGACGGGCGGGTGCACGGAAGATTGTGCCTACTGTTCACAATCCGTGCATTATAATACGGGCGTAGAGGTACAGTCGCTTCTTTCGTTCGATGAGGTTTTAAGGAAAGCGGAAAGCGCAAAGTACGCGGGCGCGACTAGATTCTGCATGGGGGCGGCATGGCGCGAGGTTCGTGACAATAAGGATTTCGACCGCGTATTGGAAATGGTAAGAGCAGTGAACGATCTCGGGCTCGAAGTGTGTGCCACTCTCGGAATGATTACTGAAGCTCAAGCACTGAAGCTCAAAGAAGCAGGATTGTATGCTTACAATCATAACATTGACACTTCGGACGCGCATTATAAAAAGATAATTACGACTCGGACGTACCAGGATCGTCTGGACACAATTAAAAATACGCGGAAGGCGGCTATCACTGTCTGTTGCGGCGGCATCATCGGAATGGGAGAATCTATGGACGACCGCATCGCCATGCTGATGACGCTTGCCAATCTCAATCCGCATCCGGAATCGGTTCCTATAAATGCACTAGTTCCAATCGAAGGGACGCCGCTGGAAGGTCAGGAACGGGTAAATGCGTGGGAATTTGCCAGGATGATTGCGACGGCAAGAATTGTCATGCCCAGATCTATCGTTAGACTTTCGGCAGGAAGACTTCAGCTTTCCCAGGAGGCTCAGGCGCTTTGTTTCCTTGCGGGAGCGAATTCCATTTTTGCCGGCGACAAGCTGCTGACTACTTCAAACCCCGCTCTCGATGAAGATGCAAAATTATTATCTGTGCTGGGGGTAAGACCGAGGAAACCATTTGAGTCCATTAACGGATGACGAAACGGTGGATAAGTAAATTATTTATCGTGGAACGAACCGGTGGCTGAAAAGAACGGGATGACATCATCAAACAAAAATGAGCGACTGGACATCCGGATCTCTTTCGTTTTGTTGATGCTCGCTGGCGTGTGCATATTCATGACGGAGAATCGTGACGGGGAGTTCGTCGCCGGAGGAGGGCTGTACGGCGGTAATTCTTTTCACTGCCTCGCCATCTCTAATAACCTCATGACCGGTGATCATCCTCTATTCATGTATGCAAGCAAGGAGCTGCATCATGGTACGCCCGTCTATGATGCTTACAACAGATTTCCAATATTCCCTTTTCTACTTACCGGGTTACTGACGCATCCTTTTGAGCACAGCTTGGCACTGCAAACCTATGCAGCGCGCCAGTTGATGAATGTCTTTTTCTTCCTGACTATCGTAGCGGTGTTCCTGTTGGTGCAAAGGCTTGTGGGGAACAAGTACGCGGCGCTCGTAGTTACACTAGTGGCACTCTCATCATACTATATGCTTTCCTATCATGACATGATCTTCAATGACATCCCGGCGCTCTTGGGTTTTGTTGTGGCGCTGCATGGAGTGGTGATGGTACAAAAATCGAGTTTAAGAATCTCGAATGTTTTGTTTTATTCTTTGCTCCCCGTAAGTTTCGGATGGCAACCATACGCAGTTTATGCCACATGGCTTTTGATAGATGGAACAGAGCTTTTGTTTGGCGGGACGGGTCCGGTAAAGAAGAGATTTTCGACATTTGTTAAGCGGCCTTCGTTTGTCATTACAGGTGTAGCATTGCTCTGGGGTGCGCTGGTGCTTGGGCTGCAATTGTTCAACGAATGGAGAATTGTAGGCGGATCATTTGCAGATTTGCCAAGCGTAAACAGTGCACTCTGGAGAACAGGAATCGCCTCGGCACAGGGACACACACAGTTCTTATGGACATTTGACTGGGCCAGCTACCTTCCGGCGCAGGCACATGCGATGGCGTTAATGCTTATTCCATTCTGGCCGGTTCTGCAGGTCGAACCGGGCACGAATGCTTCAGCCCTCCTCGTGATATCACTGGTTGCTTACAGTGTGCTGAGGTACATGAAGGACAAATCTGCCGCGAATAAAGTTCACGTCGTGATGATTTTTTCGGGTTTGTTGTGGACATTTCCGATGAAGAACTTTGTGGCTCTCCACGAATTCCAATCTATTTTCTACGTAGGGTTTGCAGTTAGCGTGTATACGACGCTTCTCTCGCTATTGCATTTTAATTTGTCCTCGTGGCGACTTCTTGCGGTAGATATCTCTCTGGCTTTTCTTATCGCGCTCTCTATGTTCAATCATCTTCAAACTCAGTCTTCGGACATGAATCGGATTACGGCCGAATTTCAGAACATTCGTGAGTTCTTGCCACAAAATGGAAAAGTCTACGTCGATGGCGATCGCCAGCGAATGTTAGCATCCCATGCAATTGATTTTTTTCTCGCCGGCTGCTGGCTCACGCCGCCTCAGGAGGCTGACTACGTCGTTTCTCAGAGATCCGATTATGGTGGAGAGAAGCTGACTTTTAATTCTGAATTCAACTTGTTTAAAGCATCAGGCAAGTGACATGACTGATATAGAGGAAAAGCTTCAGAAGGCACTTGAACAGAGGGAGAGCGATCATTCACTCCGGAGTCTTCCTGACGAACATAGGGGTACACCAAGCGACAGACTTATAGATTTCTGTTCCAATGACTACCTGGGATTTTCCCGTTCTGAAATTCTCCGCGAAAAAATTTTGCAGGCAGAGAGGCTATATGACGATGCACGGATCGGCTCGACGGGCTCGCGACTCATATCGGGAAATACTCGGTTATGTGAAGAACTTGAGGATCAAATTGCAAAATTTCACCACGCTGAAGCGGGGTTGATCTTCAATTCCGGTTATGATGCGAATGTCGGGATTTTTTCCAGCATGCCGGAAAGAACCGACACGATTCTCTACGACCAACTTGTTCATGCTTCGATCAGGGACGGAATAAGATTGAGTTACGCACGCAGTTTTTCATTCAGACACAATGACCTCGCAGAACTGGAAAGGAGACTCAACGCGGCGACTGGAAATATTTTTGTCGCTCTCGAGTCCGTATACTCGATGGATGGCGACTGTGCGCCGCTCGTCGAGATATCGGAATTGTGCGGTCGGTTTGATGCAAATCTGATCGTAGATGAAGCGCACGCAACCGGCGTGTTCGGGGAAAAAGGCGAAGGAAAAGTTGTTGAGCTTGGAATAGAAGAAAAGATTTTTGCGCGGCTTCATACATTTGGGAAGGCACTCGGCTGTCATGGTTCCATCGTGGTGGGTTCTGAGATTCTTCGCTCATATCTCATTAATTTTGCGCGCTCATTTATCTACACAACCGCTTTGCCTTTCCATAGCCTGGTTGCCGTCAAGTGCGCATACGAAATGTTGGGCTCGGACCCCCGCCCACTCCATTGCCTAAGAAATCGCATCTCTTACTTCAAGAAGAAGACTCCCAAATCATTGGCAGAGAGAATGATCCAAAGCGACAGTGCGATTCAATCCCTTATCATCCCTGGCAATCCCGTCGTCAGAGAATTCGCCGATCAGATCCAAAAAGCGGGCTTCGATGTCCGCCCGATATTGCACCCGACTGTTCCGAGCGGGTCAGAGCGGCTGCGGATTTGTCTCCATTCATTCAATCAAGAATCGGAAATCGACGGATTGATCGAGACTCTATCTTCACAATCGTCATGAGCAGGATTTTTGTAACCGGGATTGGAACGGGGATAGGAAAGACGTTTGTATCTGCCATACTTGTGGAGGCTCTGCATGCGGATTACTGGAAACCAGTTCAGTCGGGGGACCTGGATAATTCGGATACGATGACGGTGCGGCGACTGATCTCGAATCCGGTTTCCGTTCTTCATCCGGAAGCTTATCGCCTGACGCACGCGCTCTCCCCGCATGTAGCTGCCGAGATGGACGGCATTGAGATAGACCTGGAGAAAATTCGCTCTTTGATTCCTATCGTCAAAGATCGCCATCTTATCATCGAAGGCGCCGGTGGCGCAATGTCGCCGGTCAATGGTTCTTCGGTAGTACTTGATCTAATCGAGCTTCTCGAAGCTGAAACCGTTATCGTTTCAAGGAACTATCTTGGGAGTATCAATCATACGCTTCTTACCATAGACGCAATAAAACGAAGAAGAATATCCATTCGAGGTTTGATCTTTAACGGAAAGGAAGAAAAAGCCTCGGTTGATTTTATCTTGAAACATTCCGGCGCGAGTCTTCTCGGATCCGTCGGTGAAGAAAGGGTCTTAGACAAGAATGCCGTGAGCAAATATGCTGGCACATTCAAGGGAATATTTAAATAGATGAACCTTTCCGAGCGCGACAGCAAAGTCATTTGGCATCCTTACACGCAGATGCAAACTGCGGAACTTCCGGTTGCGATCGTTCGCGGTGAAGGCGCGCGCTTGTATGATGAGGACGGAAAAGAGTACATTGATGCCATCTCGTCATGGTGGGTGAACGTTCATGGCCATGCAAATCGGTATATCGGGCAGAAAATCCACGAGCAGCTTCAGGTTTTAGAGCATGTTATATTCGCCGGGTTCACACATCAACCTGCAGTCGAGCTTGCGGAGCGTTTGATAAAAGTCCTACCTCAAAATCAGTCGAGGATTTTTTATTCCGACGATGGCTCAACGGCGGTCGAAGTCGCGGTGAAGATGGCATTGCAATACTGGTACAATCAGGGAATAAACAAAAAGACAATTGTTGCTTTTCGAAACTCATATCATGGAGACACGTTCGGCGCGATGTCGGTAAGTGAGCGTGATATTTTTACCGCGCCATTCCGGGATTTGTTGTTTGATGTGGCCTTTATTGACGCACCGCTAAAAGGGATTGAAAGAGAATCTCTTGATCAGCTGGAACGTGAACTGCAAAAGGAAAATGTAGCTGCATTTATTTTCGAGCCGCTTCTGCAGGGTGCCGGCGGGATGATTGTCTACGAAGCTCCGCCTTTGGACGAGCTCATTTATTTTTGCCGCGAAAAAGGAATACCGACAATTGCCGACGAAGTTCTGACGGGATTCGGCAGGACAGGAAAATTTTTTGCATCCGATTATCTAAAAAACAAACCGGACATCATTTGTATGTCGAAGGGTATTACAGGCGGCACGATGCCTTTTGGTGCGACTTCATGTACGGAAAAAGTCTATGAAGCCTTTCTGTCCGATGACAGGAAAAAGACTTTCTTCCACGGCCATTCTTACACGGGGAATCCTGCAGCATGTGCCGCGGCCCTTGCAAGTCTCGATCTGTTCGAGAAACCCGGGACGTGGGACAATATCCGGAGAATCGAATCGAGCCACCGGGAATTCCTTTCAAGAATTCGTAATCATCCCATTGTGGAGAAACCACGACAGATCGGAACGATCATGGCATTCGACGCGAAATGCGGAGAGCAGACATCATATCTGCACTCATTGAGGGACAGGATGAGTCATTTCTGCTTGACCCACGGCGTTATCATCCGGCCTCTCGGAAATATTATTTATTTTATGCCGCCATACTGTATTACGGATGAGGAGTTGAGCAGAGTTTATTCCACGATACAAGCCATGTTGCTTGAGATTGACAACTTGAAATGATTATTTTTTCAGAGCGTTTGATCTGAGTTATGAACAGGGAGATTTAAAATGAATATCTCATTTGCCGGTAAACTAGAGGCTGTTTTGCTTCTGATGGTTTCGTTCGTTGCCCTGTCCTGCAAATCTGACAATACTCTCGTCGCTCCAACTTTAACGACGTCGATTGTAACAGGATTGTGGATCACCAACTCGTCTGGCCCAACTCCGATTGCGGTATGGGGAAATCCGTCGGATGGTTCCGGGTCTGGAAGTGGGGGATTCGGATTCAATGGGGGCATCAATGAGAGATCTGACAGTATTGTGGCGGGGATCCCAAGGTATTTTGTATTTCATATTCCCTATCCAAATCCTGCTCCGGGTGTGACAGAGTTTGTGTTTGATTTGCCAATTCAATCGGTCGTTGATCTCTGGATTGTAAAGGCTCGTTGGGTCGGTGAGCAAAGTTCTGATGAGACGCTCGAAGGAAGTGCTACGACAATTACACCGGAGAGGAACACGGTAAAGATCTTTCTTCGCAGCAATCTAATGTATGCGGGCCAGCATACTGAAACGTGGAGCGGCACTGACGATAACGGGAGGCCAGTGCCCGCCGGCTTTTATAGAGTGTATTGGCGCGTCAATGGGTTCTTAGCATTTCACGACATCTTTTTATATCGGCAGTTGTCGGACTTACCTATTGATCTTCGAAAAATCACGGATGTTTGATTTACGCATATAATTGTTGTAACTCGAAAGGAGAATTGAATGAAAAAGTATTATTTGTTCTTCTGCACGATTGCTCTTCAATGTATTCTTGCGGTGAGTACGTTCGCTCAAGACAGTAGTTCGACTCCGACTTATGGACTGACCGCTTCATTTCAAAGCAGCCAGCTTGACATACTTGTTCCTATCTGGGTCAGCAAAATGGTTTCGCTTGCCCCTGCCGTGGGACTGGCGTGGGAAGATGGCACAGGTGCCGACCTTCACATAGGAATTGTCCCGCGTTTCTACCTGACAAAGAAAAAAGTTTCACCATATCTGGGGCTACAAATCGCAATGCTTAAGATCATCCCTGCAGGAGGAGCGGGAGTTGCGTCGACTACCGATTGGCTCGCCGGACTGGCATTTGGCGGAGAATATTTCTTTGATGAGCATTTAAGTTTTGGCGTGGAGTCTCAAGCTAATTTCACTTATTCTGATCAGAACTCATCTCGATTCGGAAACCCGGGAAAAACGAATCTCAACACTGCAGCTGCAGTCTTTGCGACGGTATATTTCTAAAAAATATTCGAGTATCTTCGCGGCTCGTGATCTCCATGTGGTCGATTGAGATGGCGGATAATGAAAAACTCTGACAAACATATTGCGATTACCGGCATGGGATCGATCTCTCCGCTCGGCGCGTGCCGCGATGATGTGTGGAAAACCTACGAACGGCGGAAAAGCATGATTAAGCCGAAGGTCTTCAACGGTGAGCAAGTGCCCGTTGGAAGTCTTTGCGATGGATCGGAAGAAATCATCGAATCGATTCGGCATGAGAATCCAGACTATAGAAACCTTGATAGGACTGTCATCATGGCGATCTATGCGGCACGTGAAGCCGTCAGACAAGAGGGTTGGGATAAATCTGATCCGTCGCGCACCGGCATAAATATCGGCTCTTCCAGAGGAGCAACAGAACTTCTTGAGAAGAGACACTCAGAGTATCTTACCAATCCATCTCAACGCCTGTTCCCCCTCACTTCGCCGACCACCACACTCGGTAATATCTCAAGCAGTGTTGCCCATGATATTGAAGTCGACGGTCCGACGATCAGCCATTCTGTTACATGCAGCACTGCACTTCATGCGGTATTCAATGGAATAGCGTGGATGCGCGCGGGAATGGCCGATAGGTTCATTGTCGGGGGAGCGGAGGCACCGCTCACGGGGTTTACTATCGCGCAGATGAAGTCTCTCAGGATTTACACGAATGAAGTCGACGCGGTCTACCCATGCAGACCATGCTCATCCGAATCTCCGCTCCATGATACATTAACGCTTGGAGAAGGGGCCGCTCTTTTTACACTCGAAATGCTGAACGATGGCGAATTGGTAGATAAAAAAGTACTTGGAGTCATTGACTCGGTTGGTTATGCCCAGGAAAATTCAAAGACGCCGACTGCGATTACAGAGGAGGGGAGCGCATTGCGGAGATCGATGAAGATGGCACTGGAAAACATGGCGACCACGTCTTCTGTCGACATGGTAATTCTTCATGCGCCCGGTACCGTGAAGGGCGACGCCAGCGAGCTGACAGCTGTCAAGACGATATTTGGAGATAACTTGCCAGTTCTCGTCTCGAACAAGTGGCTTATTGGGCACACCTTCGGAGCATCGGGAGCGTTAAGTCTTGAATTTGCGCTTCTCATGCTGGCAGGGAATTGCTACGTCGATTTTCCTTATCCGGTTGTCTTTAAGAATGAAAGCAAGCTGATCAAAAAAATTATGATTAACGCTGCAGGCTTCGGGGGAAATGCAGCGAGCTTAATCGTATCACTGGTTTAACGGAAACAATTAATTTCTGTGCTACCTGTTCTGCCCGTACACCGAGTAGCTTCAGCGCGAAGTCCTGCCAACGCGATTACCGTATCTTTGTGGAAAAATCTAAAGTCGACAAGCTGCTCGAAGCTCATTCTTCTTTCAAAGGATGAGCGATCTTTTCACTGTACGTCTTGAAATCGAAGCCGTGGAAGAATGGGCTTTCCTGATTGTGACACTTTGTGCAGGTTTCCTCAGCCGGCATGAGTAGCCCGACTTGAGCTCCATCTGTTTTCTTGGTGTGAATGTCTTTCATGGTCGACATCTTCCAGTAGTCGCTTCCTGCACCATGACATGTCTCGCATTGAACACCTTGCGTCGGGTCGAAGGAAGCCTCGAACGCACTTGCGGTCAGGCCGTATCCTGTTTCATGACATTTCAAACACTGCGGTGCTTTCTGTGGATCATCTATGCCGCGCGCCTTTGCAACACTTTTTGCCGTGTCGGATGCAAGATCAATGAAAGCATGTGCGTGCTTCGATGCTTCCCAGATCTTAAACTGTGCGCCGATCTTATCAGCACTGTGACACAGTTTGCATTTTCCCGCTCCGACAAATTTGTGCGTGCTGTCAGGGGTCGGTTGTGCAAATGAAAGACTTACTCCAAGCATAAACATGAATGCGAGAATCAACAGAGCTATGATTCGTTTCATCGATTAGATTTCCTTTCTATTTGTCTAATCTTCAGATATAAAAGTATTACTAAGAAGGTGATTGCTAGCGTGGCGACGCCGAGGCCCTGCCGCCTGAAATAATATTCGTTAATGGCACTCAGGGCGCTTTTCTGTGCTTCGGCAACTATTTTCAGCCCCGGCTTTGCGGCATCTTTCAAAGGTGCCAGTTCAAATGCGTGAACCTGAACCCGAGATTCGACCAGCGATTGGTTCGCGTCTTTCAAAGAATAACTTGCATCTGAAACATCCATCCCTAAATTCTCAGCGCGCGAGATAAGATTTAAGGCACTGTTCTGGCCCATCGTTACACTGTCCAATATCGTCTTTATTGCTGAGATATCGGCAGCGGCGGAGTCTGAAGGCTTGTGGCATTGAGAACACACCGCTCCGCCTGTCAAGCCGATCATATCGTCGCTTGGCGGTTTCACGAGATGGTTGCTATGGCACACCACGCAACCCGGAAGCTTCGCCTTGGTGAACACGGCGAAGTGCGGACTCTTGTCAAACAGGTCTGCATTTGTTGGATGGCATGTCCCGCATACGGATGCGACGGAAGAGAAACCGGGCGGAACTGCTCCGTGATTTCCATGGCATGAGTTGCATGCGGGCGCACTCAAATTAGAATTCTGAAGCAATGCCACACCGTGAACGCTCCTTTTGTAATTATCGTATTGATCCGTGGGAATATTATACCGGGCCATGTATGATTTGTTGCTATGGCACTTTGCGCAAGTTTGTGGAATGTTAGTCGGGTAGACCGGAGAGCGTGGATCTTTCACCGATCTGATAAGGTGATTGGAATGGCAGCTCACGCAAGTTGCGGGCTTCGGATCGCCGGCCTTGTTCCTTTCACCGTGAACGCTGGTCAGATATTTTTCATATTGATCGACCGGGAGCCCCGGATTGAACTTCCGCATGTAATCGGAATTGCTGTGACACTTTGCGCAGGTGGCCGTGACCTTAGTCGGGTAAACGGGCGAGTGAGTATCACTGATTTTCGATATGTTGTGGATGCCGTGGCAGGAGGTGCATTGAGGGCCATCGCTGCTTTGCGTCAGTGCTCTGCCGTGTATGCTCGACATGAAATCATCCATCACATCGTCCAGGTGAAACTTGGTCTTGAAAATTGTCTTCTCGGGTCCGTGGCATTTCCCGCACATCTGTGGGATGCCGGATTGCTTTGGGACTCCGACATATCCCTTTGACGGGCTCATGGCCGCGTCCTGGTCATCGAGAGCCGGGTCGCCGCCGTGACAATCTGCGCATGTGACACCGGCTTTGTAGTGAACGTCGTTCATGTATGACGCAGCTTCACTGCTGCCGATGTCATTGTGGCAGCTAAGACATTTGTCAACTACCTGTTTTTCCTGACTGTACGTCGTCGAGTGAAGAGGAATCACAATCAGAGTGAAGAAAACAAAAAGGACTGCGATACTTTTCATCTTCATCTCGCTCCTATAGTTGTCATAATGATTACATACAGAATTACGGCTATCCCCGCGTAGTTTATGATTCTGTTTCGATTCCCCTTTGGTGTCTTAGAGTCCCAAAACGGAACCAGAAACCAAAGAAGCCCGGCGGCACCGAAAAGAGTAATGCCCACGACCTCGCCGTCAAGTGCGAGAATCTTGCCAGGAAAGAATTTCAACGACTGAAACATAAAGAGGAAATACCACTCCGGCCTTATGCCAAGCGGCGCCGGAGCGAACGGATCTGCTTTGTTGCCGATCTCCCATGGAAAATAGACTGCGAGTATGGCGAGGACGTTTAGAACAATAAGCCAGAGAAGAACGTCGCGCAAGACAAAGTTCGGGAAAAACGGTATGTACTTTTTCTTTGAATCCGGGTGAGCCTTCCATGATTCGGGCTCGCTTATTCCCTGCACTTGTATGAACAGCAAATGAACCCCCAGAACGATGGCAAATATTGCAGGGAAGACGGCGACATGTAAACCGAAGAAACGCGTCAAAGTCGCTGTCGTGACATCCGATCCATTTCGAAGCAGTTCCATCATCGGCTCGCCGATAATCGGTGCAACGCCCACGATTTCTGTTCCCACTTTTGTCGCAAAAAAAGAGAGCGTGTTCCACGGCAGGAGATAACCGCTGAATCCGAACGCCAACGAAAGCGCAAGAAGAAGAAACCCAGTGTACCATGTCAGCTCCCTGGGCGCCCGGAATGCTTTCGTGAAGTAAACTGAAAACATGTGGATGAAGATCGACAGGATCATCAGATTGGCTGACCAACTGTGAATCGATCTGATGAGCCAACCGAATTGAACTTTTGTCACGATAAAACGGACGCTTTCGTAAGCCGTCTGTGCGCCCGGTTGATAATACATGAGGAGGAGAATCCCGGTAATCACCTGGACGATGAAAAGGAAAAGACTGACCCCGCCGAAATAATACCAGAATGAGCCTTTGAAACTTGGGACTTTCTTTTCCCTTGAGAAATGCTGGAGTATGCTGAGGTTGTAACGCTCATTGAGCCAATGCCATATTTTAGATTCTTTGTCCATCGCCTCTCCTCAACTCTTAGTCACGATGACATCATCGCCTTTAACTGCCACCTTGTATTCCTGCAGCGGCCTTGGCGGCGGACCGGCGACGTTTCGGCCGTTGAGATCATATACTCCGCCATGGCACGCACAGAATATTTTACCCATATCCGGGCGGTACTGTACTGTGCACTGGAGGTGGGTACAGACGGCGCTGAAAGCCTCCAGCTTGCCGTCGGGAGTATTGATGAGGATAGCTGGCTCGTTGCCGAATCTAAATACTTTTCCCTGGTTCGGCTTCAAATCTTTGACAGAGCCGGCAGTAACACTCGTCGGAGTGGCTTCCGTCTGTTCCGGCACTCTGAAATAAGCAATAATCGGATAGAGAACCGAGCCGAGCCATGCAATGACTCCGAGTCCGAGTAAATAATCAAGGAATGTTCGCCGCGATATCTTCTCATTTCCAGGACCATCCATCCTTTAGAATTTCCTTTTTGAATTGTTAATCCAGCGGAACAAGCTGGTACAGTGTGTTGATTCCTTCAAACGAATGCCAAAGCGAAAACTTGCTGATCCGGGACAGGGCGACATGATCCGGAACGAACAAAGGGGATCATCGTGAACGATTGTTCTTCTATTTGCATCTCATACCGAACTTGGAGTCGTTTAATCAACGAACGTGCCGATGAAAGGTAATAAATTCATTCGCATTGCGCAACCTTAGATTTTGCTTGCGGCATATTGTCGCCGGGTCGGAAAACAACGAGGAGAATCTCCACGAACGAATTCTGCGTCTAGTCTTTTTTAATGTTCGACTTCATCTTGACACGCGCGTATATAAACGAAACGACGAGCAAGACAATGCCGAGTACCATGAAAGATACAATACGAAAGACGGGTTCGAGTTTCGTCGTTCCTATCACAAGCAGATAGAGCGCCGTTCCGAGAAAAGTCAACAGCGCCATCCATCTATATTTTATGTTCTTCAATATCAGGCTGATAATGTAATAGATTATCGCCACACCGAGCCATGATAGACTCACAAATTCTGTCGGGACAGTGTGGTATAAAGCGTAAGGGATGATCAAGAAGGCAGATACAAGATAAGCATTCCGCATCAGATCCGTCTTGAGCTCTAATCTGTGCCTTTGCCAGTTAAGGACGCGTGCGCTGAGGAGCGCCACGACACCGAAGCTGATACCCGTGATGCTGACGGTGCCCGCCAGGGTTAGGTAGGCAAGAAAGATCAACACGTATATGATGAAATTGGTTACCACTATGAATTTGGATCTAAACCAAACTGCCGTGGATACGACGAGAAGACTTTGCCAGCAAAGCCAGATGAAGAAATCGGGAGTTTTGAAGCCTGCCACTATTGCTACGCTAAGCGCGGCATAACCCGTCATCGCGTAGAAGAAAGTCCGGAACCTGCTGTTCAGCTGTGTCCAATATGTCGCGGCAAGAATGATAAACAAGGTAGAGGCGATCAAGTTAGAGGAGGGAAGTCGATCTTGGAATTTTGTTACCGTGATGATGAAATAAAGACCATATCCTCCGAGGCAATTGAGAATCGAACTCAGGAGTATTACGCTGTCCTCTTTGATGTTTTTCCCGCGCAGGTAACTCGCAGTTGCGAAGATCAGTATCCAGAGAAGAACAAGGAGAGCTGCGACGAAAGATGATCCGCGAAGCTCAACTCGATTGCCAATCAGCGGATTGTTGATGAACCAGATGAAATGAGCCAGGTATGTCGATACAATTCCATAGACGACAAGACTGTGCCATCCATTTTTGACCGCTAGGTAAACCGTCACCGCAGCCACAACAGCTGTAATCATGAAAAAAGGAAGATCCATGTTTGCCAATAGCGCGGTTACATATCCCATAGTTAGACTGACGGCGGCGAGATAGATAGACTTTCTGGAAAGTGAAATGGTCAGGCTAACCGCACAGACGAAAAGGAGCAGAGCGATCTCGACAATCAGGGCCTTTAGTGCGGGGTCGTTCGTCAGAAAATGAAGCCGTAGTGTCGCGAAGAACAAGAGAACGAGTCCGCTTCCGAGGAGGTAGCCCGCAATGAATGGAGATGACCTGCTAAGATATCGGCACAGAAGAAGCACAGCCATGGCGAGGGCACACCCTAGTGCCGGGGCAAACAGCGGACTAATGCTTCGATACGGTTGAAGGAGGAGAAAGACCGCGCCCGTTATTAAAGCAACAATCCCAACCTTCGCGAACCAATAGAGACCGATCTGCAGCTCAAGTGTTTCTTTCAATGGCGTGTTGTCGGCAGTCGGTGCGTCGAGTTTCTGCTCGAGTCCGATGGGCTGCAGGTTGAGGCGCTGCTCGATGCGGGAGATTCTCTCCTCAAGATTTGCGAGAATCTGGCTCAACAACTCAAAGCTTTCCGGTTTTGTTTCTTGATCGCTCATTTGTGCTTCTCCAATCATTCTGCCCCGTCTTTAATATGCCCGAACTTTCACCGTCGGGATGTCAGGATTCACGAGTGAGGAACTTTGCCAGTCAAACAGGCATAAGAACCGGCGAGTTTAGTTTAGATGATAATAGAAGTGACGCATCGGATTTTTGCGTTAGCAAAGGCCGGTATCCTCCAATCTTGATGGTTCGCTGCAAATCGGACTGACGTTGAAAATATTAGTGAACGATTGAGCAATTGTCAAGGTTTCCATGGTGGTTAGACTTCGACTAAATCTGTGGTACTAATGACCGACCGCATATTGATTGGCGAGGTCATTCCGATTAAATTTCATCTGGATTTGATTGACCCCTGCTTGCGGGATATTTGAGAGAAGAATATTTTTTGGCGTAAGAATTTTCTCATGATCAATTATGCGGGCTGTAACTTTGATCCTTTTTCCACGTTCAATATAAATGAAACTTTGGGCTGCTAAAACTAATGTGTGACTTTCCGAAATCCAGATGAATTCATGATTAAAAGGGCCAGCACTTTTTCCGTCATCCGTGCGCTTGCTTCAAATGTAAACCAGATACGTGTGAAGCCATCCATCAATTGGTTTTTCATTAAGTATCTCCGCAAGTTCAATATCATCAACGTAGGCGGGAAACTCATCATTCATTCGCATCTACCGCCGATCAATAGTAGAGCCTACAAACGGTTCATCGCCGAACATCTGCTCAACAAAAATGCCGGCCCATCGCACGCGCAAATCGGAGTGACCAACGCGTGTCCGCAGGATTGCGAATACTGTTACAGCAAAAACAAAAAAGGGAAGGTGATGGAAACCGGGACGATCATCCGGCTGATAAACGATCTGAAGGAGATGGGCGTCTTCTGGATCGGATTCACCGGCGGCGAGCCGCTTCTCAACAAGGACATCGTGCGAATTGTGGAAAGCGCAAGCGATCGGTGCGCCGTGAAACTTTTCACAACCGGAAGCACGCTGACGGAACGACTCGCTCGCGATCTGAAGAACGCAGGTCTCTCTTCGGTTTCCGTCAGCTTAGATCATTGGAAAGAATCGGAGCACGATAAGGTGAGACGATATCCGGGTGCATTCAAGATTGCGTTGAATGCATTGGAGGTGTTCAAGAGCATCGGAGATATCCATGTCGGTATTTCGGCGGTACTTTCAAAAGAAATGGTACGACGGCGGCAGGTCGAGGAATTTCTGGGATTTCTTGAGAAACTCGAAATCCACGAAGCATGGCTGAGCGAATCCAAGCCTGCAATCCCACAGATGTGGAATGACAATTTTGTAATAAATGAAGAAGAACGCCTCGAGCTCTGCAAGTTGCAAAATGAGTATAACAAAAGAGGACGGATGACTGTCAATTATCTCGGCCACTTTGAATGCAAGGAACATTTCGGCTGCGCGGCAGCAAACAAGATGATCTATATAGATGCGTGCGGCAATGTGAGTCCATGCGTGTTCATGCCGGTCTCCTTCGGGAATGTGAACCAAGAATCAGTTCGGGACATCTATAGTGATATGAAGCGTCGATTCCCCACAGAGAATCGGTGTTTTGTCAATGCTAATTATCCTCTCCTCCGGAAAAATTATCATGACCGGCTGCCGTTGAGCGAAGAGGAGACGCTGGCCATGATGGAAGAAGCCAGGTTCGCTCCCATGGCGAAGTTTTTTCAACTTCATTACACGTGAGGGAGACATGACACTGGCAATCTATAGGTACGTCAGCATCATCATGGCGATAATCTTTGGCGTCGTAGGAATTCTTTTCTTGTTCATGAGCAGCGACGTTCTCGTCTTTTTTAATCGGATGTCGGGTTTGCTCGGCATGGAGCAGGGCGAATCCGCCGGAGAACACTTCTATGTCATCCTCGCGGTTGCATACATGTATGTCGTGGCGCTCCTTGCATTTCTGATGTACCACGACCCGAGAAATGCCTCGTTTCCTTTTATTCTTTTCAACGCGAAGGTTGCGAGTTCGATCGTGTCGGCAGCTACTTTTCTGTTCGGCAGGCATTTGCTCATATATATTACAAATTGCATCGTCGATGGATTAATCGGTCTAATGGTATTTGCGATGTACCGATGCGTAAGGAGAGTTTGTCAATGAACTTTCGACTTTATTTGATGAAACTTTTTCTGCCGGTAAATTTGAAGAAAGAAAAACTGCATGAATTGTTTGGAGTGACCGCCGCGGCATTTCAGACGACTCCTCCTGTCGTAGAAGGGCTGCGTTTCAATGATCTTCTTCAAGAGTACGCTACATTTACGCGCGCAGCCGCAATGCAACAAATCATCAAGGGGGAAGATGTGAGTCTGGTGATGCAGCGATTATATGATGGAGCGTACCGCATCGGCGAGGAACTGCGCGAGGAGATGAGAATTCGTTCGAGGAAGGACGCGATGAAGGCAGCAAGACTGCTGTATCGCGCCATGGGAATAGATTTTCACTGCAGCGGCTCGGGTGAAGTGGGAATCGCGCGTTGCTATTTTAGCACCTTCTACCCGCCCGAGGTATGCTGGATAATTTCATCTCTGGATGAAGGGATTATTGCCGGTCTGACAGATGGCGGAAGGCTATGGTTTGTCTCGCGAATCACGGAGGGAAATAACTCGTGCGTTGGACAAATTGAGTTTTTAAAGAACCCATAGGCATGAAGAAGGCAATAGTCGTCGGTACCGGTGCAGGGGGTGCCACGGCGGCAAAAGAGCTATGCGGCAAATTCGATGTGACGATCATAGAGGCTGGAGGAAAATTTCATCCCTTCGGAGTTAGCCTGGAGTTTCTCGGAAAAGCGAGACATACGGGACTCTTCTTCGATGAACGGGAAATCCAGTTCATGTTTCCGGCGATGAGGATTCAAAAGACCGCGGATCGGATGTCTCTCGTGAAAGGAATCGGGTTAGGAGGAACAACGACACTTGCTACGGCAAATGCTGTAAGATGCGACGGCGAACTTAAAGCGATAGGCATTTGCCTTGATGAAGAATTTGAGGAGCTCAAGAATGAAATCCCGATAACTACGGAGCACAGTGAAATCTGGAGAAGGTCGACCCGCCGGCTCTTTGAAATCTGCGAGGAGATGAACCTTGATCCGCAGGTGATGCCGAAAATGATCGACTATAAAAAATGCAAACGGTGCGGCCATTGCGTCCTCGGTTGCCCGGAGGGCGCGAAGTGGGACACACGACAGTTCATCGATGAAGTCGTCTCACGCGGCGCGCTTCTTGAGACGAACTGCAGAGTTAAACAGGTGGTGATTTCACACGGCAAAGCGACCGGCGTCATGGTACAGCAGGGATGGCTCAAGAAATTCCTGCCTGCGGATCTGGTCGTACTTGCTGCCGGAGGATTCGGCACTCCGATTATCCTTTCAAACTCCGGAATCGAGATCGAACCGAGACTTTTCGTTGATCCTGTTTTATGCGTGGCCGCGGAAAGCAAGGGAGTATTCCAAAACAAAGAAGTCCTTATGCCGTTTGTAGTTCAACGGGAGCATTTTATCATTTCTCCGTATTTCGATCAGCTGAGTTTCTTCTTTAACCGTGATTGGAGAATCCCCGCTGAAAATATCGCCTCGTTGATGGTAAAACTCGCAGATGAGAATGTCGGACGCTTAAATGATGGAGCCTTCGAAAAGAATCTGACCTCTCTTGATAAGGAGAGGCTCCGCGGGGGAGTCGAGATTTGTGCGGAGATACTCTCGAGATTTGGAGTCTCGAAAGAAAATATATTTTTAGGAACCTTGAACGCCGGTCATCCCGGTGGCATGCTGCCGTTGACGTCACTTGAAGCGGAAACATTTCATCATGGTCGTCTGCCGGAAAACCTGTACATTGCCGATGCGACTCTCTTCCCGCGCTCGCTCGGCAATCCGCCGATCCTTACGATCATGGCCATGGCAAAGCGTGTCAGCAGGCTCTGCGTCGAAAAATTCGCGGCATAAATTCCCTCTTCTTGGAATTACAACATGGAACATCTATATTTGTGGAGTGAGATAATTCCCAAACGAATTGTTTGTAAGCCCCAATTCATCTCACTGGGTAAAGAAAGTTGGCTGCTCACGGGTCAGGTGCGAATGCGGGATCCTCCGGAAGGGCGAGAATCATTGAAAGGAAATTATCATGGCATCACTTCGTTCGTTTCTTATTATTGCTTCGCTGTCTCTCGTGTTTACAAGTTCTTTGTTCGCGCAATGGGTTCAGACTAATGGACCTTACGGCGGCGAAATCAAATGTTACGCTTTAAGCGGGACGAATATCTTTGCCGGGTCCTGGGGCGGCGGCGTTTTTTTGTCAACCAACAGCGGCACAAGCTGGACCGCTGTCAGCTCCGGGTTGACGAGCCGTGATATCTGCGCGCTTGCCATCTCGGGAACAAACCTGTTCGCAGGAACCTCGGATGGCGGCGTCTTCTTGTCGACAAACAACGGTGCGAGCTGGAGCGCTGTGAATTCGGGATTGACGAACCTTAATGTTCGCACACTTGCCGTCTCAGGCACGGATCTCTTTGCGGGGACTGCCGACGGCGTCTTTCTCTCTACCGATGGCGGCACAAGCTGGACGTCAGCTGGGCTGACGAGTCGCAGCGTTACCGGTCTTGTCGTCAGCGGTTCGTATTTAATTGCGGGAACCGATGGAGGCATTTTCAGATCAACCGATGGTGGAACAAGCTGGACCCTTCAGACCTCAGCTACATATTCTTATGTCTCCGCATTCGCGGTTTCCGGCGCGAAAATTTTCGCAGGGTACCAGAGCGGTACGGTTCTTCTCTCTACAGATAATGGATTAAGCTGGACTCAATTAGATACGGGCTTCACATGGAATCCCTATTTTCCGCCGCAAGTCTCCGCGCTTGCAGTGAGCGGAGCCAATATTTTTGCCGGACTTTCGACGGGCGGACTTATCTCATCCACCGACAACGGGACAACATGGGCCCTTACCGGCGCAGGTCTGCCGGACGCCGGTATCAATGCTATCACCATATCAGGACCAAATATTTTTGCAGGAACAGACGACGGTGCCTTCCTTTCCACCGATAGCGGGGCAAACTGGATCCGAATCGACAGAGGCTTGATGAACGCTACCGTGAGTGCGCTGGCCGCCGCAGGGGATTATCTTTTCGCCGGAACTTATCCCGAGGAAACAGGCGTTTTTTGCACATCGGATGGCGGCACAACATGGACTTCAACCTGCACAACTTCTTCACATGTGAATGCTCTTGCTGTTTCGGGGAAGAATCTATTTGTCGGCACCGATGGAGGCATGCTGAGTTCCACCGACAACGGGACGAGTTGGACTGACATAACCGCGGGATTAACCAGCAGTGCTATCTTCAGTCTCGCCGTCGAGGGCACGAATCTATTCGTCGGAACCGACGGCGGAGTCTTTCTTTCCACCGACAATGGCACAAGCTGGACTGCAGTTAATTCAGGCTTGTCGAACGTTTCTGTCAACGCTTTTGCTGTACGCGACTTGACTCTCTTTGCGGGATCTTCAAGCGGAGGCGTTTTCCGGTTGACCAACGGCAGCGCAGGCTGGGTTGCCGTCGATTCAGGCCTTACGAATCAGTATGTTTATGCGCTTGCAGTTTTAGGTTCAAATGTTTTTGCGGGGACTTGTGGCGGTGGTGTTTATCTCACGGCTAACGGCGGCAAGAGCTGGACGCCAGTTCGTTCAGGCTTGACTAACGGTGTCGTGTTGTGCTTTGCCGTCTCAGGCACGAATCTCTTCGCGGGAACCTGCGGAAGCGGAGTGTTCCTCACGACGAACGGAGGCGCTAGCTGGTCCGCAGTCGATTCAGGATTGACTAGCAGTTTCGTCTATTCGCTTGCAGTCTCCGGTTCGAATCTCTTCGCAGGGACTGAAGGTGGAGTCTGGAGGAGGCCGCTGTCTGAGATGATTACCGATGTCAAGGTCAATGGAGACAATGTTCCGCTGCAATTCTCACTCCGCCAGAATTATCCTAACCCGTTCAATCCTTCAACCACCATCGGCTATGACCTGCCTTCCAACAGCTTCGTCTCATTGAAAGTTTACGATGTGCTCGGAAGGGAAATCGAGACATTGGTGAATGAGCACCAGGTTGCAGGAACTCATTCGGTGACGTTCAACGCAAGCAGCTTGCCTAGCGGAGTGTACTTCTATAGACTGCGAGCGGGGAACGAAATTGAAAGCAAGAAATTAGTCCTGATCAAGTGAGACGGTGGGTTTGAACTTCTATTTCAATTAAATTCTTAAGAAAGGAGAAGAGGGTATGTGGACAGCTCGTTGGATTTTGTTTGTTTGCCTTGCCACGATGCTGCAACCGAAGTTGCACGCTCAATGGTTTTCAACAACGGGGAGCTTTGGTTCTATAATCACCTGTTTAGCGATCAGCGATACGGATATCTTTGTCGGAACACAAACCGGTGTTTTTCTTTCAACCAACGATGGACTGACATGGACCGCGGAAAATTCTGGATTGCCGACAAATTTCGATTCCGGAATTCTTGCCGTAAGCGGCGATACCCTGTTTGTCTCAGAATATACCGACATTTTTCGCTCCAGCAATAGCGGCTCAAGCTGGAACGCTATCAACTTTTCGTTCACTACCGGCGCCAGCTCGATTGCCTTTAGCGGAAAAAATATTTTTGTTGGGACGTGGGGGGGCGGCGGTATTTATCGTTCAACCGACAACGGAGAAAACTGGGCCCCAATCAATAACGGAATAGTCATAGATACCACGGCTCCTCAACAGAGTGTAAACGTGCTGACGATCTGTGGCGCAAACCTCTACGCCGGAACTTCCTGGGGTGGCGTTTACAAATCAACAGACAACGGCGACACCTGGACTGCTACAGGGTTAACAAAAGCAAATGTACTAACCATGATTGCAGCCCCGAACGGAAGTATCTACGCGATAACGGATTTCACGAATCTCGATGGCATTCATGTTGGAGGCAACATTCTTCTTTCTACTGACGCTGGCGCCACATGGACCGAGATTGATTCCGGACTGGGAAGCAACTATGCAATGTCGCTTGCAGCGGTCCGGACCACTCCGGGCGGAATGGATCTTTTTGTCGGGACGGGCAGCAGAGGCGTTTTTCTTTCTACAGATAATGGCGGATCATGGATACAATCTGGATTGCCAAACACATGGATTACTGCCCTCGCTGCAAGTTCCGATGTAACAGGAGGCACGAAGTTGATTGCCGGTGATTTTAGCGGCGCCATAATGGGAGGCAGCGGTGATGTCTTTCTCACGACAGATAACGGGAGAAATTGGAGGACGAGCACCGTCAACACTCCTGTCAGCGCTCTCACTATGAGCCCCAATGGTGTGGGTGGAGCCGATCTCTACGCTGACGCAGCGATGCTTTTTCTCCATAGTTCAGATAATGGTACAAGCTGGACAGCCACCGGATTTCCTAAGATGGCATTCACTCCACCATTGGCTATCTTTCCTTCGTCGGATGGGTCGGGCGGGGCCGCTATTTTTGTTGGGATCGACAGCGTTTTCCATTCGACCGATAACGGTACGAGCTGGAGAGCAACCGCTGATTCTGGTCTGAATATCTTAACAGGCTCAAGCATTTCTTCCCTAGCAGCCTGCGGAACGAGCCTTTTTGCGGGTCTTAGCGGTAATGGCGGAATTTTCCTTTCGACAAACTACGGTGGAAGCTGGTCACCTGTCCCCGGACTGCCGAGGTGTGACGTAGCTTCGTTTGTCTCATGTAGCGGTAACCAGTTTGTGGCCACAGACTCGGGCGTTTATCTCTCGACGGACAGCGGCAACAATTGGTTAGCGGTCAATTCCGGATTAAAGAATCTGGATGTCAACGCTCTTGCAGTGATTGGTGGTAATATCTTTGCCGGCACTAACGGCAACGGCGTTTTCCGCAGTACTAATGACGGGGCCAATTGGATTGCCGCAGGCTTGAAGACTTTGGACGTCTGCGCTTTTGCTGCGGTCGACTCGAGCCTTTTCGCCGGAACTTCCACAGGCGGTGTTTATCTCAGTACGGACATGGGAGCACATTGGAATCCGGTGAATAGCGGGTTGACTAACAGTGTCATCAACGCTCTCATCCAAAATGGCAAGAATATTTTTGCCGGGACGGGAAGCGGAATATGGCGGCGGCCCCTTTCGGAGATGATAACCAGCGTCAATGAACGTACACAGCTTCCCGCGAGTTTTGCACTCTTTCAAAATTATCCTAACCCATTCAATCCTTCAACCACCATCGGCTATGACCTGCCTTCCAACAGCTTCGTCTCATTGAAGATTTATGATGTGCTTGGAAGAGAAGTCGAAACGTTGGTGAATGAACGCCAGGCAGCAGGGAGTCATTCAGTCACGTTCAACGCTTCCAATTTACCTAGCGGAGTGTACTTCTATCGCTTGCAGGTCATAGATCCCGTTCGCGGGACCGGGAGCTACACAGCGACAAAGAAACTTTTACTGCTGAAATAGGAAAGAGTACTCACCCCCATAGACCCCCTCTCTACATGGTAGAGAGGGGGTCGGGAGGGTGAGTTAGCTTGTTCTCTTCTTGACATTGCATCATGGAACATCTATACTCACAATAGTTGGTTTACCGCCCACACGTCAGTACAGGCGGGATTTTCCAGAAGGGCGGGAAGAAACCAGAGAAGGAAAATGTAATTGAAAAGTCAGGGAATTGGCAGAAACCAATAGACTTACAAGAGTCCGGTTGTTATTACGGAACAGAGTACGTGCTCGGAATATGCCGCATTCGATCAACATTCTAAGGAGATTTAAATTGCAAAGAATAATCGCGTATTTAGCCGTCTTCTTAATGATAGTTGTCTTTGGATCGTGCAACAAAAGCAATCCCACCGGTCCCAACCAATCTTCCGCTTATCTAAATGGTACGGTAGTCGACAGCCAGGGAAATCCGATTGACAGCGTAAACTTTCATTATATACCGACTCTCGTTCATCTATCGCTACAAAAGAGTGGTCCGGACAGGATATGTCCTGCAACCATGATCAAATACTCGATTCCTCGCAACTCGTTCGTGAACCTCTCGATCTATAGATGGTTTACGCGAGACCTAATAGCAACTCTGGTTAACGAAAATCAGAATGCAGGGACCTATGCGGTTACTCTTGACGCATCGAGCGTGACCAATGGAGTTTACATTTTCCGTCTTGCTGTGGATAGTTTGGTCACCGAACATAATATGCTCCTCATCCAGGACACGACAACGCTGACATCGACGATTCCCCTTGCAACCACCAACTCATCGGGACAGTTTTCTGAGCCGATAGGTGTTTTCGGAATCGGCCTGCCGTTCTACATTAGTTCCTCATCGGGGCCGACTGTAATTGACACTGAATACATATCGAGCACTATTCAAGTCGTCCTCTGCAAAGCGGGATACAAGACTCTGGTTCAGTCTGTAACCATCGATACTACAAAATCTCTCAGTCAACGGTTTACACTGGAAAAATGAGGAAAGGAAGTCATTCACTACAGTTCAACGGAGGGAGCTTGCCGAGCGGAGTTTATTTCTACCGTCTGCAGGTCATAGATCCCGTTCGCGGGACCGGAAGCTACACTACAACGAAGAAACTTTTGCTATTGAAATAGAAAATGCAATCACCCTCTTTCTCGCCCTCTCTACTTAGTAGAGAGGGGGTTGGGCCTGTCCCGCAATGCTCCTATGCGGGAGGGTGAGTAATAGTTAATTGGCATGAAACAAATCTCCATCATTGAGAGAGCGAGAGAACTCAGGAAAAATCGGACTCCTTCCGAAGAGAAACTCTGGGTTGCGCTCCGTAACAGGAAATTACATGGGCTGAAATTCCTGCGGCAGCATCCGATTACTTACGAGGTCAATTGCGTTGGACATTTCTTTATTGCCGATTTCTATTGTGCTGAAAAAAGGTTGGTCGTCGAACTCGATGGCAAAATCCATGATTATCAGAAGGATCGCGATGCGGAGAGAGAATTAATCATAAGAAGCCTCGGACTCAGAACGCTGCACATAAAGAACGAAGAACTTGATAACATAGAGCAGGTCAAACAGAGAATAGAAAATGCACTCACCCTTTTTCTCCCCCTCTCTACTTAGTAGAGAGGGGGTTGGGGGTGAGTTAGCTCATCCTCTTCTTGACATTACATCATGGAACATCTATATTCACAATAGTTGGTTTACCGCCCACGGGTCAGGGAAGTGGGATCCTCCGGAAGGGCGGAAAAGGATCGAAAGAAAGTATAACTGAAAAGTCAGGAGGGACTCAAGAAGATGGGTCTACACAACTCTGTTACAAAAGGATCGGGGCATTCTTAAGATAATGGGAGATACTTATGTCGCTTCTCAAAGAAATTCAAAATGATGCGGTTAATCAAAATGTTGATCTTCCAACTCTACTTAGGAAATGTAAATTATTAGCGACTAAGCTAAAGAACGATGATTTTAAGCAATGGGATGACAAAGAATTGAATGGCTACAATTCAAAAGAGAAGTTGCCTGACTATCGAATCCTAAATGTTCAGTCTTACGGGCATTTTGTTGGTCCATTCGGTAGACAACTTAAGAATGCTCCTATTTCACGAACCTCTTTGCCAAAGGAACTAAGAGATCTTGTCACCAAGGCACACATATATGAGGGCGTTGGGAGCCTGTCATCACTCGTGAAGGACAAGAAATCAGATGTGTTATCTTCGTTTTGGCCCGCTGAGGTTGTCGCGAAGTATGGTCAGCAGATGTATGAGGACATGAATTGCATTGGCGCTTGGCGAGCTATAGGTCGCAACCAAATCGAAGGTATTCTTGATACTATTCGGAACCGAGTCTTGAGTTTCGTTCTAGAGATAGAGTCAATCGTCCCAGATGTGGGTGAGGTTCAATCCGGGGATCAAAGGATATCGAAAGGCCGAATAACACAGATATACAAAACCGTTATACACGGCAATGTCGGCAATGTTTCTTCAGGTAGCGCAAATGTTTCTCAGACCGCTCAATTTGAGATAATAGAAAATGATTTTGCAACTTTGGAGAAGTACCTAGCGGGAGTGGGAATATCTAAGGAAGATATTGCCGAATTGAAAGAGGCTATTAAGATAGATCCCCCGGCAAGCTCTCAGAACTTCGGTAAGAGGGTCGCTGGTTGGGTGGGAAAAATGGTGACAAAGGCCGCGTCGGGAGCGTGGGGGGTTTCCACCTCAGTTGCTGCAGACATAATTTCCAAAGCCCTTTGCAACTATTATGGAATACACTAATGTTCAAACGACGATACAAATTTCCCTTATTAAAGTGTTCGATCAATGTATGCATGGGGCAGTCACTTGATGGCTCGCGTCATTCACTAAGAGAGTTACCTCTGCATAGTACGGCGAAACGCTATCAGCTATGTTCGCTAATGACAATCCAATAAAAATCTTGTGGGAGGAAGCGAAATGAAAAACAGATATTTGCCACCGCTATTCAATTTCTCATTCAATCCAGACGGATGGCTTGAAGATGTCGCAAAAGATGCAAAACGGGAACCGTGGGGTAAAGATTATAAAGTCCTTGAGATTTATCTTAGAGCATCTTTTGAAATTGCCAAACAGCAAAACAAGGTCTATGAAAATAGAGATGACGGGTTTGCTTTTTGGAAAGCTGGATATTTAGTTAATGAAATGTCAGACCCCATTTGGCTTACCTACCAAACTAATAGAAGAGCCGACAAGCAGCAATGGGTTTTCAAGAAAGTCCACTCTGGGAACTGCCCCATTCCTGAAAGAAGTGTTGATGATTTTCAAATTAAGATTAGCCCCCCAGAATTTAATTCCTCCTGGAGCATTCACATTAGTCAGTCCAACATTGATCATATTTATAAAGATACTGAAAATGTCAAACGGCTTAAACTTGTGTTTGGCAATCTAGCCGAAAACGCTCACTTAATTTTTAGAACAGTACTAGGTGAAATAGAACTTAACCGCAAATCTGAAACAGTCATTCCGCAATGGTATTACGGAGATTATCAATTCCTGATGCCATTGTTTCTTACACAATCTGAAAAAGTAGAGTTGGCCGCGGCCCTCACGCCAAATCCTATAATGAAGCGATATGAGATACACACACTCTTGCTACCGCACTATTCTTACGCGTACGCAAGAGCTTTGGTTAAGAGTAGAGCATCCTTCGCAAACTGGATGTTACTTTCTCCAGAGGAATTGAATAACAGTTACTCTGAAGAGCAAGAAGTAGATTGACCTCAAGTCGCTACCGAGGTCTCCGCAGTAACAAAGAGAGTGGTGCTCCGCGCGACTTTGCAGATTGCTAGGTGATCCGAAACATAGGCAAATATGTTCCCATTGACATCGTAGGGTCAAGGAAATAAGGAGTAAATGAAATGGCTAGAGTAAATTTGGATGCTCTCATACCACGTGAAGATTTTGAAGTGTCGGAGTCCGTGAGTCCGGGGAGAAAGAAAGAGACGATCTCAATTGAAGATCTGAAGAGTGATTCATTCTTTCTGCCACTTGTCAGGAAGCCGGATTTTCAGCGTGAGACAAACGAGTGGGATGCAGACAAAATTGTTCAATTTATTGAGAGTTTCGTGAGTGGAGACCTGATACCTGCGCTCATCTTATGGAGAAGCCCAAGTGGGCTACTCTTCGTGATCGATGGTTCACATCGTCTTAGTTCTTTGCTGGCATGGATCAACGATGACTACGGGGATGGCAACGTATCAAAATCCTTCTATGATCTAAGCATACCAGATGAACAAATCTACGCTGCTGAAGAAGCAAGGAAACTTGTCAGGAAACGAATCGGGACCTACTCTGATCTTAGGCAGGCATCCATTAAACCCGAAAAGGTACCACCTGAGATCTTAAGTAGAGCGAAAAATCTCGGTGCGTTAGCGATACAACTTCAATGGGTAGAGGGAGACGTCAAAACCGCCGAGAAATCCTTTTTCAAGATCAATCAAGAGGCTGTGCCAATTGATCCTACGGAGTTGAAGCTTCTTGAGTCAAGAAAAAAGCCCAATTGCATCGCTGCAAGAGCCATCATTCGCGCTGGCACTGGGCATAAATACTGGTCTAAATTTGCTGGGGAAAACCAAGCAAAGATACAGGAACTTGCAAAGGAAATAAACGACATTCTCTTCTCGCCAAAGCTAGAGACACCAGTAAAGACTCTTGATATTCCAATTGGCGGAAAACTCTATTCTGCGCAGACCCTACCCCTCGTATTGGAATTCGTCAACATGACGAACAACGTACCTTCTGATTTCAAGGAGAATCTACCCGACGATGACGATGGGTCTGAAACTATAAAAATGTTGGTAAATGCTAGAAAAGTTGCACAGCAGATTAACAGTATGCACCCCAGTTCACTCGGCCTCCATCCAATAGTATATTTTTATTCTCAAGATGGCCGCCACAAGGTTGCTTCATTCTACGCCACAGTATCCTTTGTGATGGAACTGTATGAGCGTAAAAAAATCAACGACTTCATCAAGGTTCGGGCACTATTTGAGAAAGCTATCATTGAAAATGACTACCTCATTCAACAAATCAATCGAAGGTTTAGACTTGCACAAGCAAGTTATCCACATATCAGAGATTTCTTTTTTGCTCTTATTGACTTGCTTAATGGGGGTACGAAACCAGAAGAATTGATTACACGGATAATTCAAAATACTAAGTTCGATTATCTAACTCTTCAGCAAGATACAGCAGAAGTCACGTCACCAGATTTCAGCTCACAAAGAAAGAGTGCTGCGTTTATTCGCGACGCTGTTAGGCATGCGCCAAAATGCAAAATTTGTGGAGGGTACATGCACAAGAACTCTATCACCATAGATCACATTCAACGCAAGGAAGATAAAGGTGTAGGTTCCATTGATAACGCTCAGTTGGCACATCCTTATTGTAACACAACTTTTAAAAATTGAATGATGAGGATAGACTGCGGTGTTCTTTCACACTAATTAATCGCCAACGGGGCAGTACCTGTGCGCCTCTGGCGCAGAGAGCGTCCCTGAAGATCCCGCTTCGCGGGATAGGTACGTGCATGCTATCGCATTCATTATGCAAAATAGACTGGCTTGATAAGTCGTAAGCCAACAGTGGTTTTCTAAAGAGTATTTCATTAATCTTTTTAAGATTAACAACGGTTGAGGAGGAGATTTTCATGGCGAAAATAAAGGAGCAACAAGGTGTGTACAGGGCAAAGCGAGATATGTCAGAATCCGAAATGATATCAAACGCAAAAGCGTCGGCGCTTCATGCGCTGGAAAAACTTCCCGGCGATGCGACTTACGATGACATCATGTATGAGCTTTATGTCCTGCAAAAGATCGAGCGCGGACAGGACGATGTAAGGAAAAGAAGAACCGTGGCTCATAAAGAAGTCAAGAAGCGTCTGCATCGATGGCTAAAGTAATATGGACGGCAAATGCCATGGACTTGTCATTGCGAGGAGCGTAGCGACGTGGCAATCTCCAGTTCCGAATTGATTTCAAACCTGAGATTGCTTCGCTTTGCTCGCAATGACGATTAGGCGATCCGATCAACAAGATGGTCGTCAGAATCTTTTCTCTTTTGAGCGTTCTTTAATAGTATAATAAACATCAACGGGGCAGTAGAGAGCGTCCCTGAAGTTCCCGCACACCCGTCCTAACCTCCGCGGGAGGGGGCCCCTTTATCGCCTCCATTTTCCCGACAAAAGCATTCGGGAATGACAAACCACACAAAAGCCAACAGAAAGGAGGTGAAACATTATGGCACACGCAACACCCGAAGGATTAACACAGGAACAAGGCGCACTGTGCATCCTCGCGACAACCCACCTTGCCGACCTGCAGAAGCGCGGCGTCACCGCCGACTTTCTTACGGCCTACGCCGCCAAGCTGAAAACAATGCAGGACGCGTTCGCTGCCCACACAGGCATGACTTCCGATAAGGAGCAGCTGACCGTCAGTGAACAGGTCGCGAAGGACCAATTGCTCGCAGACGTCCGCAGGATGCAGCATGGCGCAAGGCGCACGTTCCCCAAAGGGAGCCCGCAGCTGAAGGAATTCCATGTCGGCGAAGACTACAATCGCTCGACCGGACTTCTCGGCAAGTGGGCAGGCGAAATCGCGACGGCATGGGACAAGTACAAAATGAACCTGATTGCCAACGGCAACCTGATACAGGACGACTTCGACTCCATGGTTGCAAACGCGGCGGTATTAAAAAATACCGACGCCGCACAGGAGAACGCCAAGCACGTCGACTCGCCCGGAGCCACCGTCGCTGCACTCAGCGCGATGGCCGCCGTCGAAAAAGCCGCAGACTTCATTTACGGAGCGGCTGAAGCGGCGTATGCGAAAGATCCGGCGATGCTCGGCGAGTTCGAGAAGCTGAAGCCGCTGCGCTATGCAGTACCGCCGCGCCCGAAAGCGGCGCCCCAGCCGCCTCAACCATCGGCAGGGACAAAGAAGTAATAAGGGCAAACCGCCCAATTGTCAGGAGGGACCAGACTGACCGTCGGTCATGGAGATGATTGTAGCCGCCCCTCTCCTCCCCGCGATCATGACGCGGGCTTCGGCTTGTTACCGGAGCGATTGTCCATGGAGGGGCGGCCATTATATCTTTCCCAAACTTGGCCTCGAGCATCACTTTCCTTCCCAAATCTCTTGTCTCAACGGCATTAGAAAAAATGGCGTGAAAAAAATTTCGGAGCTGAGCGTCAAGTCCCGCCTTGCGGGACGCCGCATCAATTCATGAAACTTTGATGACGGGGTGGCAAAACAAATATTGGTTTCCTTTGCTATTTGGAGTTGAGAGGTGTTTCATTTGTTTTAGCGAAGCGGAGAAATTTTTAGCCATTTTTTCTCCAGCCTTGATTTTTCTCCCGCTCAATTATCGTATACGAGAATGCGGGATGGCGCATACTGCGCTCACTTTGGTTCTTTCCGGCGCCTGTCCCGATAACTATCGGGATATCAAGACAAAGGAAAGAACAGTCTGAAACAACGATGAAGACGAATACGGGGAGAGGATATGTCTTAAAAGGTTGTTCATTTTCTTTTGCTCGCCCAAAAGAATGTGAACAGTGGAGAATCAACAAACGTTGTGAGGATTTATAGTACTTTCTCTTGTCTTGGCACAAGAGAAAGTACGAAAGAGAAAGTCAAGGCTTACGGAAAAAATGGCTGGAAATTCCCCCTCGGAAGAAACGAATAAACTAGGCGCCTTCGGCGCCGTCGGACAGTATTCGTTTCTTAAACCAAAGAAGGGAATTTCCTAATCGCCATTTTTTCCTGATGCCATACCCCACACTCTTCCATTCCGATTCAAACTGAACCACCTAAAGGCAAATTGAGCCAATACCAGGAATCGCACAAATACTTGCATCTCTTTCCGAACTACCTGCATCTTCGTCCCAACTACCTGCATCTCTTTCCCGACTACCTGCATCTTCGTCCCAACCACTTGCATCTCTTTCCCGACTACCTGCATCTTCGTCCCAACCACTTGCATCTCTCTCCGAACCACCTGCATCTCCGTCCCGACGACTTGCATCTCTTTCCCGACCACCTGCATCTCTTTCCCAACCACTTGCATCTCCGTCCGAACTACTTGCATCTCTGTCCCGACGAGTGTCGCCCTCTTCCGAATTACCGTCGCCTTTGTCCGAACTCTAAGACTTTCAGAGCATCACCTATTCGTCTCTTGAATTCTCTTCAACCTCGCCAGGAGCTCATCTAGCTTCTGCTTGTAATCCTTGTAAACGTCCTTCTCGCCCTGTGTCGGGGCGGCGTCGGCTCCTTCGACCGCAGTCACCAGATTCGCCATGACTGCTGCGACAGCCGATAGACTCGGCCTGTCCTTGTCCGCAATCGCCGAGACGGAATCAGCCGGAGCGCCGGTTATTTTCTTATCCTTGAGAGCCTCCTCAGCGCCTTTATAAGCCGATACTCCTTCTTGAAGAGCGGCATAGATCGACTGTGCAAGAGTCAACTGTTCCTGAAGCGCGGTCTGACTGGCGTGGATGCGTGGATCGAGCCGTACCGTGAAAGGCTCCGTATAGTCTTTGCCGTCGACCGTCAGCGTCGCGGTGTATTTGCCGGGCACGGCGAGCGGTCCTTCCGGGTCGAGCGGCGTACCGCCGTTGTCTTCATCCCATACGGCGGCAATATCGAAATCGTATTCGAGTGCGGGCGGTCTCGGATATTTCAAATCCCAGACGAACCGGTGTGCGCCTGCAGCTGCCTGGAGCTCCTTTTCAGGTCTGACCCATCCTTTCTGGAAATATCTGAACTCGGTCGGAAGCTCCTCGGGTTTTTCATCGCTTGAGAATTTCTCCACGATGCTTCCTTTCGAGTCGCGGATAGTCAATGTGATCGGACTTCTCGAATCGTTCTTCAGCCAGTAATCTATGACCGCACCTGTCGGAGGATTCTGTCCGAGCGGAGTTTCGGGCGGCCATGGTGTGTCCTTGTTTTCGTTTGCGCGGACTCGAATTGCGTCTACGGGCTGGAATAGATGAACATCTTCCGATTTCAGTATTGTAATCCCGGCGCGCTCATGACGCGAATCGGGAGTAAGCTCTCTCAGCGGCTCGATGTCGTCTAATGTCCAGATGCCACGGCCCTCCGTGCAGACTATCAGATCGTTGTCGTGCACAAGCATGTCGCGCACTGTAGTTGTGGGAAAACCGAGCGTGATCGGCTGCCAGTGTTCGCCATCGTCAAAAGACGTATAAACGCTCCGGTTTGTGCCGGCGAACAAAAGTCCTTTCCTTACGTTATCTGTCCTCACGACGTACGTATGTTCATCCTGAGGGAGCCCGCCTGTAATTGTTGCCCATGTCCTTCCGTCGTCGCTTGTCTTGAGTACGATCGGCTTCGAGTAACCGAGTCTTTCCGTGTTCACGGAAACGTATGCCGCGCTTGCGGAGAAGGGCGAAGCGTCGATTGAGCTTATCATTCCCCATAACGGAACATTTGTGGGGGTAACATTTTTCCAATGGCTTCCGCCGTCGGTCGTGAGTTGAATCAGGCCATCGTCGGTTCCGACCCAGATTACTTTCTCTGACACCGGGGAAGGCGCGATGCTGTAGATGACGCCATAGCCGCCATCTTTTGCCTGGAAGAGGTCGGGATCGTTATTGTCTTTCGCGCCCGCCATCGCTCCGCTGAGGTCGGGACTGATCTTCTCCCAATTATCTCCGTCATCGGTCGACTTAAATAAGAATTGATTGCCGAGGTAAAGAGCGTGCTTCCCGATCGGAGAAAATACAAGCGGCGTGAGCCATGTGTAGCGATACTTCACCTCAGTTTGTCTTTGACCGTAGCTCGAGACAGGCCACGGCGATATTTCTGCGACCTGCCGCGTGACTTCATCGAAGCGCGAGACATGACCGCCGAGTCCGCTTCCGAAAACCAGGTTCGGATTGCCAGGCTTCGGAACCATGTAGTCGCGCTCGTCGCCGCCGACCGGATGCCAATCGCGGTCTTCGATGACTCCGTAAGGTCCGCGGCTGAGTATTCCGACTGTGCCATTGTCCTGCTGGCCGCTGTAGATTTTATATGGGAACTGATCGTCGACAGCGACATGATAAAATTGTCCGGTTGGCTGGTTGTACCAGCTTGACCAGCTCTTGCCGCTGTCGACACTGACGACGCATCCCTGGTCAACACCCGTGATCATGTAAGCGGCATTGGAAGGATTTATCCAGAGGAAATGATAATCATCGCCTCCCGGCGCACCCTTGAACATCTCAAAATTCTTTCCGCCGTCAGCTGAGCGGTGGATCGAGCGGTCCATGACGTAAACGATATCCGAGTCCTTCGGATCCACGGTGACCCGGCTGAAATATGCATTTGCAAGGTCGGCATCTTTGTTCACGAAGTCCCATGTCTTGCCGCCGTCGTTCGAACGGTATAATCCGCTTTTCCCATCCGAAGCAATGATGGTCGCGTATATAATGTTCCCGCTGCTGCCGCGTGCAACTCCGAGTCCGATTCTGCCGATCGGGCCATCCGGAAGCCCGCCGCCTGAAAGTTTTTCCCAGTGAGATCCTCCATCCGTACTTTTATAAATCCCCGAGCCTTGTCCCGTCTGCGGCATGAAGTAATCCAGCCACGGGTGCATCTCCATTTGCCAGAGAGCAGCATATACCACTGAAGGATGGAGCGGGTCGCACGCGAGATCGACTCCGCCCGTACTGTCGTTCACGTACAGAACCTTCTGCCAGTTTCCTCCGCCGTCCGTTGTCAAATAAACTCCGCGATCGGAGTTCGGTGCAAAGACATTTCCCAGCGCTGCAACCAAAACTTTCTGAGGATCGTTCGGGTCGATGAGGATTCTGCCGATGTGCAGTGTCTCCTTCAGTCCGACATTTGACCATGTTTCTCCGCCATCGCTGGATCGATAGACGCCGTCGCCGGATGAGATATCCCATCTGAAATCCACCTGGCCTGTTCCAACGTAGATGACGTTCGGATTTGATGGAGCGATGTCGATTGCCCCGACCGACGATGACTTCTCGTGCTGCATGAGGCCTTCCCATGTTTGTCCTGCGTCCGTGGTCTTCCAGACTCCGCCGCCTGCTGCACCGAAGTAGAAAACTTCCGGTTGATCCGCAATTCCGACGGCCATGGTTGCCCAGCCGGCGCGATACGGACCGACCAAACGCCAGTGCAGGTCGGCAGGCACTTGCGCATCGGCAATAGCGCAAAAGCCTACGCAGAAAATTGATATTGAAAAGCAACTGCGTCTGAGAAACATCGAAAGGTCCTTCATGGTGTGTCCTTCATTTGTTGAGTGTGCACGCCTGCGTACCGAAACTTCTCCGACAGCACTTCGGCGTGCAGGCACGTGATAAAAACGTCTTTCGTAGTGGAACGGTTCCGGGTTCTTCGATTTGCTTCTTTCCTGGTGAAATCCTAATATTATACAGGGATAAGGGATGACACTTCCGCGTCGTTTCAAGCAATAAGTTAGGAGGTAGGTATGAAAAAGTCGATATGCCTGCTGGTGACATTCTTTATTGCACTTTCATCGGGTAAAGCTCAACAATTTTCGTGTAACTTTCTAACCAGCCATGCGAATGCCACGCTGAACAGAGTTCGGCATTCGAATCCACTTCTCTTTCCGAATTCCGATAATGGCTTTCTTCTTGTCTGGGACGACTACCGAAATGATAGCCTGGCATACTATGCACAGCTATTCGATTCACTCGGAAATGCCATTGGGAAGAACTTCCCGATCTTCTCAAATACACTGATTGCATTCGCTCCGGATAGTTCGTTTTTCACCGAGAAGTATAATGACGTTGACATCGGCGGCCCGTATTTCGAAATCAATTTTATTGGTTACCTGTGCAAACTCGATGGGACATGGTCGCTGTCTTTCTTTAACCGCGGTGACCCGGAGACGGGCACGGACTGCGTGGGGATCTGTGCAGGAGGTCAGGACGACTTGCTCGGCTCAGCAAATGGCTACATCAACTTATCAAGCGATAACGGAAGACTTTCAGTGTCCGCGAGTGATTGGACGAATAAGGGCCTCTGGAATTGGTTTACGGGATACGACATGGTGATTTACGTGACTAACTATTCCGCCACGAATGATTCAGAAGGTAATTTTGCAGTCGCCTGGCTTAACGCCAGATTTCAGGGTTCTTCTAACATTCCGATCTATGAGATCATGGGCTCTTTCTTCGACAAGAATGGCGATACTCTCGCGACGAACGTCCTATTAAGATCGGATACTTTGTCCAACCTCGACCTGGGTTGGTGGCAGGATGAGAGACTCACGATCGTTCCTTTAGCTGATTCTCTTTACGAACTCTTTGATTATGATCCTTATTCTTTTGCTTTGAGCTATTGGAAGGTCGATCCCTTCGGGCATACTGTCGGAAAGATCAATACGTTCGAAGTGTATCATGATACAAGCGCAAACAATGTCTCAGCGGAGCACGCCGCGAATCTTGCCTTAACACCCTTGATAAAAGATAGATTTTCTTCGGTGATAACTGTATACGAGTCTGGCACTAGCGCTCCACGGAACTACAATTCGGTTCTCAACTTTGATGGGAATGGTGATCCGACAGGAATGATGTTGGAGGATACAACCATCAATTTCCTAAATCAGAAATATTTGTTTGTGACTCCCGACTCAGTTCTGTTGGTTCCAGCTGTCAAAGATAGTGACATTTACCTGATCGCTTATCAGGGGCTTACACTTAAGTGGAGCAAGAAGATCAACGATGATATCGTTGGAGTCAAAGAAACAGGGTCAACCCTTCCAACTAGTTTCATGTTGTCACAGAACTATCCGAATCCCTTCAATCCTTCGACGACGATCAGTTATCAAATACCAGAGATGAGTCACGTTACAATGAAAATTTTTGATGTGCTCGGCAGGGAAGTGGCGACAATCGTGGATGAAAGGAAGATGCCCGGAACATACGAAGTGAAATTCGACGGGAGCAGATTCGCAAGCGGAGTTTATTTCTGTCGGATGAACGCGGGGAATTACCTAGCTACAAAGAAATTGATGCTTCTGAAATGAACTCTGATTTTAAATAGGGTCACGGGACGACGCTCAAACTTCTAATCACTATCAAAGTTAGGAGGTAGGTATGAAAAAGTCGATATGCCTGCTGATATCTTTTATCATGGCAGCTGCATCGGGTCAGGCGCAGCAAAGCCCGCAAAACTTTCCAATAAGCCAGGAGGACACTTCCTGTCGCTTCAATCACAGTTACCCGCTTATCTTCCCCGATGGGGATAAAAGGTTCCTTGTTATCTGGCAGGATTACAGAAATGGACCTGTCGAATATTACGCTCAACTGTTCGATTCCGTTGGGAACTCCGTTGGAAACAATTTTCACATTTACTCGGACGCCGACGTCGCTTTTGCTCCGGACAATTCCTTCCTTGTGCTTGGTGAGGAAGACATGAGCTACGATCCGTACTTCGATGACGAGCAGCTTTACCTCGTCGCGAGGTTGTGTAAATCAGATGGGAGCTGGAGTGACTCGGTCACACTGGGACAGACTTACATCCCCTGGTGTGGGACCGGTTGGCTCGGCATTTCTTACGACTTGAAACCTTTTTCCGGCGGATACCTGGACGCATTTGACGCAGACGGAAATCTGTCATTGGCAAAACGAGAATGGACCGGCGACACGCTCTGGACCTGGAACTTGGGCGGAGTATATCCGCCCCCCGATTCCATCGCTCCTGTAAATGTTTCTGCTTGTTTCAATTCGAGGGAAGATTTCGCCGTGGTTTATTATGCAGTCGATCCTCGTGCCGACACGATCCGTGGCATCGCAGGGACTTTTTTTAATTCGAACGATTCCGTGCTGGGAAGAAATGTAATTCTGAAGAATCGAGATTTCTTTGGAGCAAGTCACCGCTGGCAATATGATGATCTGACCGGCGTTCCCGTATCAGATTCTCTGTACGAGGTTTTCGCGCTCGACAGAGATTCTAGTGCGATAAGATATTGGAAGGTTGATCGCCTCGGCTCCGCAGTTGGGACTACTAGCGTGACTGCTCTTGCCTCGCGCACGCCGACATCAGTAAATTCATATTCATGGATCAGAAATTTTGCTCGAAGTCCAGTCGTTGATGGAAGGTTCTCCATCTTTGTCTCTATCGGAAGAGGCGACGGAGGTGCAACCGTCCTTTACAATTCCGTTTTGAATTTTGATAGGGATGGGAATTTGAGCGGCGATGTCGTTCATGATACCACAACCGATTTGAGCTTTACTCTGGGAAAATGGTTCGCGACGATGTCCGATCAGTCATTTCTTCTTCCCACCACTGTTGGCGGCGAGATATACTTAAATGACTACCGTGATTTTTCGCTTCAGTGGCTCAAGAAGGTGAGTGACAATCTTGCCGGCGGCAATGATCTCGTGTCAAATTCGGCGAGTTACGACGACAACTCCTTTTTCATAACATGGAACAACGAAAAGCATGTTCTAGGGAGGCGGATAAGCAATGACGGAATTCCTGTGACGAATTCAGTTATGGTCCCGGGAGATAACCTCCTCTTTCTTCCGGGCGGGCACTCCATTCAACTCGTAGCTTTCAACCCGAGCGACACAGCGGTCGCATATGGATACAAAGTCTACGACTCTAATTTCTCGCTCGAGAGAACGGACACCGTTATCAGGAGTGGGTATTCGGAAGTGGCAATGGTGATGAAAGATACTTCTTTCCTCATTCTTTCCACGGACGGCAACATTCTAAAGTTGAGGCGGGTTTTGCCGAATTGGAAGTACAATGAGATCAGCATACCTACGACAAGCAAACCGTCTTACCTGCAGATCATAGAAGACACCGATAGTTCCTTTTGGGTCGGATACAATAATGAGATCAGACTGGTAACGAAGTCGCTCAATCTGGTCGGTGGTGAGGCAGTTGCTCCGTCAGGGACCTACCTGGGCAACAACCGGTTCCTTCTGCTTTCAGAGAGTACATACACCTCTGATTTCTACCATGGCACAATTGTTTCTCCGACGGGCGACACTCTCGTCGGAACATTTCCAATTTCTGATTTTGTCAATTTCATTTCCTGCAGAAGGCTGTCGGATGATTATTTCTTAGTTCTGACCCGGAAAGGGAATCAGATATATGTGAGAACCTTCAATAGTCAGGGACTCCCGAGAATTGATCCTCTTCTCGTCTCATCAGGAGACGATATTCCACGGCTTGATCCGATTTCATGTCAAAACGGGAACAAGCTCCTTGTTTCCTGGTCGGAATCCCGCACACCCGGCAATGGGTTCGACGTCTACGGGACAATGTTGGATATCGACAAAATCACGTCCGTCGGAGATATGAAGCCTGATGCTCCGAGCAGTTTCACGTTATTCCAGAACTATCCGAATCCCTTCAACCCATCGACGACGATCAGTTATCGAATACCGGCCATGAGCCACGTTACATTGAAGATTTATGATGTGCTTGGGAGGGAAGTGGCGACAATCGTAGATGAGAAGAAGATGCCCGGAACATACGAAGTGAAATTCGACGGAAGCAAATTCGCAAGCGGAGTTTATTTCTGTCGGATGAACGCGGGGAATTACCTAGCTACAAAGAAATTGATGCTCCTGAAATAAATTCTGATTTTACCTAGGGCGATGGGACGATACAAATGGTTCCGGTTAAATGACAAAGCTAGGAGGAAGTCATGAGAAAGTCGATGTGTTTGCCGGTATTAATGTTATTGATCCTTACCATGCCCGCACTTGGCCAGTGGCTGAAGATTGATACCGTGACATCTGGAGTTTACGATGATCATTCACCACAAGTTGACCACGGCGGAATTGGGGGAACTTCGTTTTTTGATCCAACGTTCGGATGGGTAATCTTTGAAAGAAACCAAGGCCATGGAAATTCCATAGCCGCAATCAGGTATTGGAGCAGCCGTGAGGCATGGGATTCATCTGCCACGACAATATCCCCTGCATCTCTGGATACAGAGCAGGAATCTCCCGACGTTTGTTCGTTGTCGACATATGAAGGAGGAAATTACGTTACAACTACCCTGGCGGCATGGCAGAAGAAACTAAGTGGAATTTGGAATATATGGTACTGCATATCGGACAACGACAGCGCCGGTTGGTCTCAACCACAAGCACTTACTTCAGATTCACTGAGCAACAGGAGTGTGAAGATTCGGACTTTGTCGGGCTCGGAACTTATAGCAATGTGGAGAAAGAGCAATGCCGTTCTCTACTCAATATTTGATGGAGAACATCTGACAAGACCCGAAACTCTGGTTGTGTCCAATTTTGATTCCGTTGAATATGACGTAAGCAAGAATAACAAATTCGTTTGGACGACTTTGGATTCTGCCACGGGTAAGGTTTGTCTCGCGACAGGTAAGATAACATCTGTCGTGCCACCGTCAATGCTTTGTGGAGACACAATAAGATTTGACGGAAATATTCGTGACGTAGCCTCGATGTACGACTGGTACAATCCGTTTTTCACATTTGATGTTGAATCATTAGGCATTTCAAAGGCACATTTTCTGTCTTGCGACCCTTGGTCAGATTCCTGGACCACCGACTCAATTAACAATTTTAGTTATGATGTGTCAACAGTCCATCCCTCTTACTTTGGTCCTTTTTCCGGTCCCGGTGAGTTCTGGATCTGGGAAACGCAAACATCAAAAGATACTTCTATTGTATTTACCGTCCATGATACAGCAAGTACGTTTGCAAGTGGACACAATCCATCGATGGGGATACTTTTTTTATGTGATTCCATCGTTGCAGAAACGACTTGGAATTTTACCTCCAGCGTCGCTGTTTGGGAATCCGTGTCCGGAGGATACTCACACATCTGTGGGAGAGCTTTTCTTTTCTCCATAATTGATGAAGGGGTGAAACCACGTACCGAAATACACGAATTTAACTTGTCCCAAAACTATCCTAAAGGATACGTTACCAATGATGCCGAATTGAGGGCTTGAGGAAGCGTAGATAAATGAATGGAAACCTCGTCAGAGGATACGATTATCTTTTCAGTGATAGTTTCAACGATTATTCTTTTCTCGTTGAAGGTCATATCCTTCCAGTGGCTTTGTAGGTCCTTCGCTTCATACACCACTTCGTCCCGGGAAATCTTCTCTATTTTTATAAAATCAATTTCCGCTTGAATCTTCGGTATTTCATCGGCTATTGATTTAGCACGTTCTTCCAGGGGACGGTAATGGGAGCCGACCGCCTCTTGGCTCATCGTATGGTCAAGGTACAATCTCACAATTTGGTTCATTTCTTCCCTCAGCCTTTTCGATTCATCTTCGAGGGATTTCAAAAGCTTCTCTTTTTCCTTCATTGCCTCATCGGTTTTTTCAAAATATTCCTTTATGTCTTTTTCCGAGAACACGAAAGATTTGAGCTGCTCTTGAAAGATGGTTTCAAGGTCGTCGATATTGATCCGATTCTTGCATTTCTTGCAGGTATAGCTCTTTGATTTGGATGGTACTTTCATCCTTTCCCCGCAAACACAAGAGATGAATCCGGTGAAAAGGTACAAGGATGGTTTTGATTTCGGGACGACCTTCTTTTGCTGCTCGTCGAGGATGCGGTTGCATTCATCCCATATTTCTGGGGAGACAATGGGTTCGACTTCGGTATATATCCATTCCGTTTCGGGCTTGAACTCCCATTTATTACCTTTCCCCAAGGTATGGGTGTAATTGGCACGGTACTGACCTTTCGCGCTCGGATCGCGGAGGATGCGCTTCACCGTTGCATGGGTGAACTTCTTCCCGACACGGGTACGGTATCCGCGGTTATTGAGTTCTCTTGCAACGACCTTGATTCTTCTTTTCTCGATGAAAAGGTCATAAACGAGTTTCCGGATGGGGGCCCACTTGGAATCTATGACAAGCTTATTTTCGACCCATTGGTATCCTAAGGGGGAGGCACCTCCTAATCGCTTGCCAAGCTTTGCCCTGATAGGCACAGATGCCGCAACCCTGTCGGCAATTTCTTCTCTTTCCCATTGAGCCATGGCGGCGATCATGGTATAGAAAAACCTTCCCGATGGTGAAGAGGTGTCAATTGATTCCTGCAAGGATATGAGATCAGCATCGTGGTCACGGAAAAAGTCCGCGAACTCAAGAAGTTCCTTAGTGTTCCGGGCAAGGCGGGCCAATTTGGAAAATATCAACCCCGTTACATGTCCCGACTTGATGTCGCTTAGCATTCTCTGTGCTTCGGGATGCTCTTTGACTGATTTACCCGACACCGCTTCAAGATGGTACACCTCAAGGACATTCCAGCCTTTGGAATCGGCATAATATCGGGCACGTTTCTCGTGATGTTCGGGGCTTTCGCCTTTAGCCTGGTCCTCGGTTGAGACCCGAATCCAGATTCCGACGTTCTTTGCTTGGCCATTTGATTTTCCATTGTTCATTTCATATCCCTCCAGAAGAAGTTACGGAAAAATATAGAGACCAATTTTGACCGATACAAGTATCAAAAATGGAGGTTGCCGCTTTAGCAGAATTTGCCCATCTTATTATGTTCACCAACCACTTGATAAGATGGATACCAGCTCATTAAAAGAAAGGAAGTTGAATTGCCATGAACATTTCAAGTGATAATATTACTGAGTTGCAAGCGAACGAGATATTTGTTTTCGGTTCCAATGAGGGTGGACGGCACGGAAAAGGTGCGGCAAAAACTGCTTTCAAGTGGGGAGCAGTTTACGGACGAGCAAGCGGGTTGCAAGGACAGACCTATGCCATCCCTACCATGAACGCGAACATTACGAGAAAGCTTTCAATTCGTGAAGTGAACCAGTATGTTGAGAGGTTCTATGAATTTGCCAAGAAGCACCCGGAATTGAAATTTCTCGTGACTGAGATCGGATGTGGTCTCGCTGGATTTACACCGAGTGAGATCGCACCGTTATTTGAGAATTGCAGCGGATTGGAGAACGTTTATCTTCCTCGCAGTTTCTGGAATATTATTATGCCATTGCCGAATCAGAAAGAGGAGACTAAAGGATAAATATTTTCGGATCGGAGCGTTATTGAATACGCCTTCTCGCCAGCCTTGACCAAACGGCTGGTTTTTGTTTTGGCTGTTTCCAATCTCACATCAAGAAATTCAGACAGTTGCTTCCTAATTTGTTGGACCGGTTTACTTTCAAAAAGTTGACATAGGTGTCTTGAGTTGCTATCGTGGGTATGGTAAATTGAAATAAAGGCCATAATATTTGGCATGCATATATGAGTAAAAATTCTATAACCAAACCTATAAAAGGAGGAACGGAAATGACCACCAACATTGACGTTCACGATCTGCCGGAGGAAAAAGTCAATATTATCCAGAAGATCGTGGAACTCTTCCGCCGAGATGAGGAAACAAAGCGAGAGAAAGATGAAGGACCGGAGAATATCGATTTCCTGAGCAAGCCGATGGGCAAGATCAAGGGTACGCTTAGCCGAAAGGAAATGTATGACTTCTGAAACTGCTCTACTCGACACAAACGTTCTTATCTATGCCGCAAACGACAGCTCGCCATTCCATAAAGCAGCGGTCGCACTTCGGGACAAAGGGTTGAGGGGAGAATTATCGCTTTGCATTACACCTCAGGTGCTTCACGAATTCTATGCCAACGTGACGAACCCGAAACAAATAGAATCTCCGTTTACCCAGGCAGAAGCGAGGCTCGAAATGGAGAAGTATTTTCATTCGGGAAGGATATTGAAAATACATCCTCAGCTGGATACCGAACTCACTGTCTTGGATTTCCTCAAGCGATACAACGTCGTTCGCCAAGAAATCTATGACCTGCAAATCGTAGCTACCATGCTTTCCAATGGCATAAGACGGATATACACCTACAACGCAGACGACTTTTCAAAGTACCCTGACATTGAAGTTCTAACCCCCGACGCAGTACTTGGATAGTACGTTCTGACCAGCCTAACCAACAGGCTGGTTTTTATTCGTCTCACCCCCCAATCTCATTCAACCAATCCAATCAATTTCCCTCATGATGTTCCATCTTGCTCGCTGCTGTGCCAGCTTATTAGATCCAACAAAACACAAGACTAACTAGCTATTCACGATTTGCCAAGAGCAAAGCGGCGGATAAGCGAGTTGTCACTTTCGTAAAATTCGCCCACCTTACGTGCCCTTATCTCACTTGGTACGATGGACTTCAGTTCATCAAAAAAAGGAGATAAGATTATGGGAATTACTATCCATTACGCCGGTAAGGCAAAGAGCCTCGCCGCAATCGGCGAACTCATAAATGCAATGACAGGACGGGCAAGGATCATGGGCTGGCGAACATCGCTGGTCAACCGTGATGTCATCGGGAGGTTCTACCCTAACTGGGGAATCGGCTACGGATTCATCCCGTCGGAGGACATGATCAAGGAGAGCAAGATCGAATTCTTCCCGAACATGGTTTCATCCGACTGTAACGGCTATTTCAGGATCATCGACACGCCGTTCGCAGAGAGCTACCGTGAGGCGTTCAGGAAGGGACGATACCCGACATTCAAGATTGACACCCACGTCAAAGGGATAATTCTCTATCCTCACGAAAAGTGCGAACCCTTGGAGTTCGTGTTCGACCTGAATTCACTTGAGCTTGCGAGCTATCAAATCGCTGACGACAAACCAGGAGTCATATATGGTTACAACTCATGCTGGTCGAAGACTCAGTGTGCCGGATTCAAGACCCACGTCTTGGTCTGCGAGACAATCAGACTTGCCGAGAAGTATGTCGATTTCTCTAAGATCAAGGACGAAGCCGAGTACTACCACACCAGAGACCTTCTGGTCGGAATCAAGAACTTCAACGAACTGAAGTTCAGCATCAGGAACTTCGGAAAACTTCTCAACGATGTCGCTAAGAAGCACGGATTGTCGGCCAAATCGGGAGACGAGATATGATGGTATATAGCCTTACCGATTGGTAAGGCTTTTAATTTGAAAACGAATGATCTTTCATTACGATTGTCTCGCAATAACGTAACAGGAATCCATCATTGCTTTGTTCTCGCTCAGACGTGTCACTCCGCTCGACACTCAAGGAAAGTTCACAGATTTGTTCGATAGCCGGTGAGATATGTTTTGGGGAGGATATACCATTTCAAAAATAAAAACCTGAATGAATGGTGTCATTCAGGTTTTCAGATTAGTCCCCGCTCTTTGAAGCTCATGTAACCGCACCCATCGGAAACAACAAGATGGTCACGGAGTTCAATGTCGAGAATCTTTCCTGCATCCTTCAACTGTTTGGTTATATCGATATCTTCCCGTGACGGTTCTAAATTTCCTGACGGGTGGTTGTGCGCAACGATAACCGAGTCGGCATTCACCATGATCGCCATCTTGAAGACCTCTCTTGGATGGACGAGCGAAGCGTTGAGGATTCCGATGGAGATCGTGTGGATCGCGATGAGCTTATTCGCTGTACTGAGGTAGAGTCCGACAAGGTGTTCCCGGTCGGCACCCTTCAGATACTCGGTCGCAATCCCTGCGGCATCTTCAGGCTTCCTGATTATTTTCTCTTGCACCGGAACATTCTTTTCCCGAATGAGCATCACTTTGTAGAGCGGAGTCTGGCAGATAAGTTTCACTTTTGCCATGACTATATACCTTGGGGATTTGTTTGTGAAAGAACTATTCCCCTTAAGCGTAGGACATATCGAACATGAACATAAGGAGGGCGAATTTGCCGCTTCAGTAAGATTCGCCCACCTTACGTAGCACTATCTCACTCGTTACACTGGATTCCAGTTCACCAAAAGAAAGGAGATTGGAAATGGGAATCAAGATTTTCTACGCAGGCAAGGCGAAAAGTCCTGAGTCGATCAGTGAACTCGTGAGGGCTTTGCTTGATCGGGCCACTGCCCTTCGTTGGCGATTAAAGCTGGTCGATGAAGACCTGAAAGGGAACTTCTATCCAAGTTGGGGAGAGATTTGCAGCCGCATCCCCACAGAGGAGGAAAAGGAAAGGTTTCACATCGAATTCTTCCCCGCCATGGTCTCTGCCAATTCCAACGGATATTACAGGATCATCGATTCGCCCTTTGCGAACCCGGTACGAGAATTCTTCAGGAGGGGAGAATATCCGCATTTCACTTTGGACACTCACGTCAAAGGAATAATCCTTTATCCTCACAAGAATTGTGATCCTCTGGATTTCGTCTTTGACCTAAAAACAAAGGAACTCTTCTGCTACGAATTCGACGAAAAATATCCCGATGTGATACACGGGTATCCTGCATGTAGCTGCAAGACACAGTTCGCCGGGTTCAAGAATCATGTCCTCGTCTGCAAGACGGTCAAGCTTGCCGAAAACTTCGTTGACTTTTCCCTGATTGACGACGAGGCCTTGTACTATCACTCGAAGGATTTGTCAACCGGTTTGAAGAACTTCAATGAGAAACTGCAGGCGATACGGGAAGAAGTGAATCGAATGAACGAGCGTGGTGGGCCATCCGGATGGGTGACCTTCGCAGGAGATGAGATCTGATCACATTAGCCTCACCATGATGGTGGGGCTATTACTTTGAGGCTTGTTGCCAAGTTCAAAGACTCGATTCCTTTTTCAAACGACACTATATTGAAACAGTTTGTGATGCACTCTCGTTCATCTCAAGTGGACTTGATTTCATATAGCTGATTTGTCCTTCATGGGTAAAAGAAATAGGTTTGGAGAAAAATGGGCGACGTGGAAAGAGATAAGAAGAATAAAAACGTAATACAGTTTTACAGCCAGATTGGAAGTAAGAACGTAGTGGGTGATTATGGTAGTTAGCCGCCATTTGCGGGAGGAATTCATATGATAGGAGACGCTGCGATCCCTTTCGTCCGAAGGAAATCATCTACCTATGAGAATTTCTATGTCGATTGTCCGTACTGTGGCTTTCCCAACACCTTCAACCGTGCCACCGATTTCCAGTCATTCGAGCCGATCGCGCGGCTACAAGTGACCTGCCAGAAAGCAGATTGCGCGAAGTCCTTCTTCATCGGAGGTGATCTCGTCAACCCCGCTTGGCAAATGCTTATCGTTGACTGCCACGCCCTCAAGTCCCAGAAACATTATGCTTACTGCATTCTCAACCTTGCTCAGGCGTTCGAGGTGTACTTGAGCCTGTTCTTGCGGGTCGAACTCCTGTATAAACCTTATGCTAAAGAGGGAACCCATGACCTGGACCACCTCAATCGCTTGTTTGAGCTCCTCTACTGCAAGACCAAAAAGTTTACCTTCAATCCACTATCAAACGTGTTTATGAACATGATCGTTGGCCCCCCGAACTTGAGAGACTTATCCGAAGCTGAAGTTTTTATTAACTGTCTTCCAAGCAAAACCACATGTCCCTCCGACGACTCAATCGGAACGCTGTCTGACAAAGCCCTTTCGCAACTCCTGGTCGATCTGAAGAACCCGTTTGTTATGACGTTCCGACACCAAGTTGTCCACAAGCGAGCTTACCGTCCGACCCTCCAAGAAGTTGAATCGTCAATGGACGAAACGCAGCGTCTCCTTTACGGACTAGATCATAAGCTCGGGCTTTTAAACGACGATCTTAATTACTATGTGGGACTCGCAAACGGGGGCTAACATGCAGAAGAAAGACGCTCATCATTTCTATGTTTGGAGTTCGCTTCATGGCGCGCACATTAGATGAAGAAGGAGAACGCCACGACTTTCTTCTGCAATACGTTCTACGCCATTTGCGCTGAGGGGTGAATAATATGTCAGTCAAAATCATACGACAACCAACAAACTACCTACTTACCGGCGCGAGTAGGGGGCTGCTCCTCACGGTTGATTGTTGTGAGCAGCTGTCACGCTACAACCGAAGTAACAAACTCTTAAACGTTGACCTCAACCTCCTCAATGCCTTCACGGCTGCAAATAATATTCAATCCCTGGCCCATGCAATAGACACATTGATTCAAAGCTATCGTTTGCATCGAAAGCCGCCCTTCAACGGCGACGAGTTCGCTCCAATACTCTTTCAACATTTGGAGGAAATTCATGGCCTACCTGAGGCGACAATCCAAACTGTAGACCAAATAGCAAACTCATTTCAAGAGTTGCGACAACACTTTTCCGAGCAGATGAACCGAGACTTGCTGTTGCCCAACGTTACGCTTTCCAAGCTTCTCCACTTTGTTCAGCCAATTTCATTTTGGATTCTCGACAGCCGAGTTAAGACAGTCATGGATATATGGGGGTACGCTACCACGTTCGTTGGTTTCGGAGAGATGCTGCGGGATCTGTTTTCTGCCCCCGATTTCGGCGACTTCAGAACATTTGTTGAAAACAGGAATGCCGAACTTGTCGCTGAGCACCCAATTCACACCCTTCCTTGTTCGTTCCTTAAACTCGTTGATAAGATATTATGGTTCACTAAAGACTGACAGGTCAAACGGCGTGAAAAAGATGCTCAGTTTCTGTATGTCATGAAGCTAAAACGAAATATAAAAATGACGAGCGTCTTTGTCGGGCTTCCTGTTATCAGCCGTTCTTGCCTGGCGGTTGTTTTAGATTCTTCGCAAGGTTTGGGTTTCCATGCTTCTCGTCGACGAGCCACTGTACAGCACTCATGTCTGTGGTTTGGAGACCGCTGGAAGAGCGATTTTCTGCCACTGTCATACCCACGCCGAGTTGAATCTGTTCATCCTCCAACTTCCTGATTTGCGCGTTAATGGCATCAATGATCTGCTGGTATTCGATGGCTATTTGAAGGACTTGATCGGTGGTAATTTCGCTGATGATGTATGTGTGTACCACTTTGTTTCTTCTTGCGTAGAGATCTTCCAATTGATCGAATTGATCCTGAGGTATGACGTTATTTTCAAGAGCTTGCTTATAGATGGCTCGCTCTGCGATGATACGGTCATCGTCGCCTTGGTAGACGAACTGAGTTGGAATGTCGTTGGTCTTGGAGGCTAGTTGATGCTTGAGGACTAAACCTGTCCTTAAGAGTGCATCAACAACGGATGTAGCAAGACATACGAACTCAACAAAGTAGCCGTTATCGCCCGCCCTGTTCATGAGTTGAACGGCGGCGTAAAAACCTTTCATGAAATCTATGAACTTCCAGCCATTCAATGACAATCCCTTTGTCTATAGTCTTGGAGTATAAATGGCAACTACTGAACTCTGACATTATGTCATTTTTCCCGAAATACAACCATGATATACGACATATGTTGTTTATTTCCTTTTTGAATGTTGCCCATTTTCATCCAAAGTTATCCACCTTCCTTATTGAGAATCAAGCCGTCTCTGGCACTGAAGGCATAATGAGTTCCTTGATGTATCGTTCGTTTAGTTCAATCCCAAGCGGGACTCTATCTAGCCTTGCAGCTGTTTCCAAAGTCGTTCCCGATCCGGCAAACGGATCGAGTACGATGTCGCCGGTCTTGCTTCCGGCCTTGATGCAGGTTTCGGGGATTTGATGCGGGAACGTCGCTGAGTGGTTTCCCCTGAAGCCACGCTTCGGAATAGTCCACACCGACCGCTTGTTTCGCCCCAAAGGATGGCACATGCGGTCGGGGTTCCGATAATGTGGGAGAGATGAAAGTGACTTTGCCTTTCGGTAGCCTTGATACTTGTATGTCATCCGCTTTAGACTCACCAGTTTGTGCGGTTCCCTGATCTCATCGGGGTTGTAATAATAATTCCTGCTTTTGGTCAGGAGAAAAATATATTCGTGGGCCCTGGTCGGTCTGTCGTTTACGCCTTCCGGCATCGCATCGGGCTTGTGCCATATTATGTCGGAGCGGAGATACCAGCCCCCTTTGTGGAGCGCAAAGGCCACTCTCCAGGGAATCCCCACAAGTTCTTTCGGCCTCAGTCCGCAGCTCTTTCCGCCCCGACAATAAGTGTCACCAAGATTGAGCCACAATGTACCGTCGTCTTTCATCACGCGCCGCACTTCATGGAGCACATAAGCAAGCTTTTCGATGTATTCCTCTGGTGATTTCTCAAGCCCGATCTGACCCGGTACCCCATAATCTTTCATTGACCAATATGGAGGGCTTGTAATGCAGCATTGAACAATCCTGTCGGGCAACCTCCTCAGTACCTCCAAGGCATCGCCATGGAACACGCCCCCGGCACCAACGGGAAAGAAATCTTTCCTGAGTTTGTCAGGAATCTTGAACATACGCCATGGCTAAAAGAGTCGATGCTGAGCCGATCCAGAAGTTCCTTTCGGCTTTTCTTCATCGTCGATTCTGTATCTGGAAAGTATCTCATGTTCGACCAACTGTCTCGGTTTTCCGTATCTCTGTTTTGATTCATTTACGATTTCTGCCTCATGCGAAGTTGTGCTGTTCTCGAACGGCAATGTGGTTGCACTGAACGGTTGGGAAGTCACCCCATCTACCATGAGCTTTAGATAAATGTGGTAGTTGGGGAGGTTCAAAAGGTCTGACTCCTCAAATGTCGGACGGAGTTCCCTTGCAAGGTACTTAGCATCCTCCGCCCCGACCCTGAACATTATCATAGAGGCTACATTACCGAATACCGCATCTCTTATTTTTTCGTGGAGCTGGTTTATATACTGGTGGGCGAGCACCAAGTTCAAACCATACTTGCGGCATTCGCTAAGAATATCCGCGAACGAGGTGGTCACGAAGTTGTGGAACTCATCGACATAGAGATAGAAAGACCTGCGCTTGTCTTCAGATGTGTTGACGCGACTCAATGCCGAGAGGAATATCTCCGTGACTATCATTGAACCCAAGAGCGACGAGCAGTCTTCTCCGACCTTCCCTTTGGCAAGATTCACGATAAGGATTTTTCCCGTATCCATCACGTCTTTGAGACCGAACGTGTTCTTGCTTTGTCCCACAACATTCCGCAAGGGGAGGCTTGTCAGGAACTGTCCCACCTTATTCAAGATGGGAGCTACAGCTTCCGACCTAAGCCATTGGCTGTATTTATCGAACTCGTAAGTCCAGAAAGCCCGTATCTCAGGACGCTTAACGTAGCCCAATACCTTGTTCCTGAACCCAACTTCGGTGAGGAGCCTCGTGATGTCGAGAAGCGTGGCACCAGGGTATTCCAAGAGAGTGAATAGTGAGTAACGAAGTATGTGTTCCAGCCTCGGCCCCCAGAATTCAGACCATATCTTTTTGAAAACAGAAATAAGCCCCGATACAACGAGGTGATGAAAATCCTTTGAAATATCTTCTAGAGGATTAAAAGCTATCGGATACTCAAGCTCTCCAGGATTGAAATATATGACATCTCTAATCCGTTCCTTCGGAACATGATGGAGCAATGATTCAGCTAGGTCTCCATGGGGATCAAGAATGGCGAGTCCATTTCCTTGAGCTATGTCAGAGGCGGCCATGTTAGCTATGAGGCTCGACTTTCCAGTGCCCGTCTTCCCAATGATATACATGTGCCCCCTCCGGTTCTTCTGTTTGATTCCGAATTTCTTCCTTATGTCACGCCAATTCGTGACAGCGACGGGGGTGACCTGCTGTTTGGTTGAATCTTTTTCATCCATGTTTGGATGATAGAGCCTCGGTTAACCCTCACATAAGAGAGGCATAATTGACGGGTGAAGCAAAATTGCCCGCCTTATGGGCCTTGTGCCATGACGGTACGATTCATATCAGAATAATTAACAAAAGGAGAACTGATATGAAAAAGACGACTAAGCTCATCGAGGTTCAGACCCCGAAAGGAGAGCCGTTATTCCAACTCAGGATTGTTGAGAGCCTACTCTCGGAAGGCGAAGACACGGTGAAGTCACAACCGTCGGCAAATCCTTCCACATCAAAGTCGCCGGTTCCCTCAGGTGGAAACGGAATGAAGCCTCGGAACGGTAACGGGAAAACGACGACCGAAGAGATGATGACGGAACCTCAGAAGAAATATCTCTTCCGAATTATGGCCATGCGCGAAAAGACTGGAGAAGCGGCTCATGACGAACTGAAGAATCTTTTTAAGGTCAAGACTTTGAAAGAGGTCACTAAGCTCGAAGCAAGCCGAATGATCGAGGACCTTCTGAAGGAGGAAAATGACGGAGAATCCACTAAGGTTCCCGGAAATGGAGGGGAAGATGGATCATCTTTCTAGCAGCCAGATCAACCTCTTTCTTCTCTGCGGTCTCAAGTACAGGTACTCGTACGTTGATAAACTTCCCAAGCCTTTCAAATCGTCCGGGTTGGCATTTGGAACTGCTCTTCACTCAACCATTTCTTGGTTACACAAGCAGGAAATGAAGGGGAAGAAGGTATCACCCGACCTGGTTTTGAGGATCTTCGATGCCGACTGGTACAGCCAGAAGACCGACATGGAGATACGTTTCAAGGATAGCGAGAGAGAATTAGGACTCATCATTCTTGCTAAGCAGATGCTCCAGATGTTCCTCGAAGAACCAAGGAATCCGGTGAAAGGGACGGAAGTTCCGTTTACGGTTCCTCTTGTGAATCCAAGAACCAAGGAAAACCTTGGGATCACCTTCGAGGGGTTCTTCGATGTCATTGAATCTGACGATACGATAACCGACTACAAGACTTCCGCTTCAACCATGAACCAGGACGATGTCGATAATCATCTTCAGCTGACCGCCTACGGTTATGCCTACGAGCAGCTTTTCCACAAGCCGCCGAAAGGGTTCAGAATCGTGAACTTCGTGAAGAACAAGAAGCCGAAGATCGCGACGTTCGAGACCGTACGGAGTAGTGTCAACTACGAGGCTTTCTTCTTCCTTGTCAAGGAAGTCCTGAAGGCCATCAAGGTAGGCACATTCCATCCGAGACCAGGGTACTGGTGCAAGGATTGCGAATATCGAGACGTCTGTCCGTTAACCAGAGGAATGAAACCAAAAGCTGAAAAGCTGGAAGAGGTTGAAGCCAATGGACAATAACGGAGGGATGAGAAAACTTCGGAAGGTCCAGTATGCTTTTTACGAGGACAAGTTAGCTAAGCCTCATCCGGTCATTCGGATCGCCGGGAAGTATCTTGAACGGTTTGGATTCAGGATAGGGGATACCGTCGAAGTCGAGATCGCAGATGGCAGGATCATGGTGCAGAAGTTATCCGAACCGGATGGCAATTACACCACCGCGAAAGGGAATCCCAGAGAGTCAAGCAGCGAGAAGCGATGACCAGCTTATCTTGCTGATTCAATTCATCCACCAAAAACCAAAGGAGAAAAGCCATGGCAAACGAGAATGGCCTCTATTCCTCTGTGATCAAGTCGGGAAAGAACACGTACTTCGTGGACGTGAAGGAAGCGAAGAACGGGAACAAGTACCTCGCGATTACCGAGAGCCAGGCCGGTGACCCTCAGAGGAAGACCATAAGGATCTTCGGAGAGGCAATCGGCAAGTTCAGGGATGCAGTAGCGGAAGCATCTGCCACTATTCCTGAGCAGCAATAACCAGCATGTCCGCCCATATTTTCATGGACGGACATTTCTTTAACGACTAAATACAAAGGAGAATTAATTATGCCACATAATCTAAACATTACAAACGGTGACCCTTCAATGATGTATGTCGGAGAACCACCGTGGCACAGCTTAGGTACCAAGCTTGACAAGCCTGCAACCGCTGAGGAAGCAATCCAAGCAGCAGGTCTCGATTTCACAGTTAGTAAGTTCCCTCTCTTAGCGTCAACGAATGGTCTTTCACCTGAGAGTCACTTCCTTCCTGTCGATAGTCACTTTGCTATCGTGAGAACGGACACAAAGGAGGTCTTGGGAGTTGTCGGTTCACGTTATGAACCTATACAAAACAAGGATGCATTTACGACATTCGATGCGCTGGTCGGAGAAGGTGAAGCGATTTACCACACCGCTGGAGCGCTCGGCAAAGGTGAGCGCATCTGGATTCTTGCGAAGCTCCCGGATTACATAAGGGTCAACGGTAATGACATCGTGGAGAAGTACCTGCTTCTCGTGAACTCACATGATGGAAGCAGCACGGTGAGAGTAAAGCTCACGCCGATCAGAGTCGTGTGTGAAAATACTCTATGGTTGGCTTTGAGTGGATCGGAACAAGAAGTCCATGTCCGGCATACTTTGAATGCAAAGGAGAAACTGAAGGAAGCCCATGAAATACTCGGCCTCACGAACAAGCTTTATGCACAGCTTGATGCGATATTCAATCGCATGGGCGAGACCATGATACATGGAAAGACTCTAACGGACTATATAGAAGCTGTTTTCCCAAACAAGCCCGAATCCCAGGATAACTTTTGGGTCGCGAAGGTTCGCCACAAGATCGTGGAGCTTACCGAATCCGGACAAGGTTCGGAAATGGCAAAAGGCAGTCTTTGGGGAGCGTACAACGCCGTTACCGAGTATGTTGATCACTATCGGAATCCGAATGGAGATGAAACACAGCGGTTGAAGTCGATGTGGTTCGGCTCCGGTGAGAGGATCAAAAAGAATGCCTTTCGATCCGCCGTCAACATACTGGAACGGGAACGCGTGGTGCCGACCGGAACTTATCGGTGATGGCACAAAGACATAAAGGGAGTAATTTTACTCCCTTTTAAAATTGCAAAAAGAAATAAGAGACCACGGGTGGGTCTCTTAATTTAAATGGGAGGGCAGGTGCCCTTTCCGATTTTCAGTTGGTCCAATTCCTGGGATATATATAGGATCCCAGCAAAGACTGAAAATACGGAAAGGTTCGAGAATTATTTGAATAAATAAAAAAATAATGTAATGATAATTCTCGAATTTGTGAGCTAGTACTGCCGCAACCTTTACCTTTCTATGTGAAAGAGCATTTGAAAGTCCATGTCTTGGGTTTCCAAGTCCTACACTTTTTAAGAAGTAGGGAGGGCCTTCCAGAAAGGATGTATCATATTCCTTCTACTTTAATTGTACTACGGACAGTTTCGCTTGTCGACTGTTGTCATTAGATCGTATTTTAAAAAAAACATGACAGCGATGACCATTACTCTGCTGTACTGTCTCATTTTTCTGGAGATTTAAATATTATCTCGCATCCATGGCCATTCTGTAGTTGAGCAATCTCTCCACGATTGTTCAAATTCTTGTGTAATGGAACGCAAATCGTGATCCTTCAAAATTCTGTGCAAGTACGTATTCAACAAATAAAGTGCCTGGTTTATGTACGGATTTGGTTTGAAGTCTTCCGAGTCCCAGACCATTGAGTCTCTTTCTGAAATGCGAGTGTAGGGAAATAAAATTGTCTTATGGATCATTTCCAAAAGTTGTTGAATTCTATCCTTCCCTTTCAGAATCTCCTCTTTGTTTGTCAAGTTACAGAACGACAAACTTAAAAGGATGAGCATATCAGATATCTTGCGTGCAGTGAGTTGAGCGGCATTGGAGCCATAGAACAGATCTTCAATCACGTGGAGCAAATCATTACATGCATTTTTCCACTTAGACCAAGTGGACTCCGTGGAATGCAACAGCATATGCAACATGATTGTCAGTGTCAGCTGAGCCTTCGATTCAAATATGTTGGATGGTCCAGCCTCTTTGGGGTAACTCAGCCTTGACACAGATTCCGGAATAATTCTCATCAATTTTGCAATGTAATTCTTGTGAATGTCGCAAATAGATTCGATTACCCAGTCTTCAATGGTCACTTGCATTTTTCGGTCTTGAAACCAGCTGATCCATCCCGCGAAAGCCTCAAAATCTTCGGGCCATTCGAAGCATTGGACATAACCTTTCAGCCTGTCTGCATAATCGTCCACCGTTTCTACAATTCGTCTTATCTCTTTGTCACAACCGATCTCCAGCTTCGATTTCACCTCTGCATTTATTCTTCTGTAATACGATCCGAAGGTTCTTCTGAAGATTAGTCTTCCAGCATCGATCCACGATTTCTTCAATATCCATTCCAATACTTCATTGAGAAACCATCCCGCTTCTGTAGCGTTTCGTGCTTCCATATGATAGAAGTATGCAATCCAAAAATCCGGCTTCTCTCTTCCGTCTTCAAGAAAATTTATTAACCTTTGCTCCTTCAACTTCGCGAATAAAGTCGGTAAGCTGGCAAGCAGAGTTCTGGGCACAGCTTGAAGACTCGATAGAGTTTCAACATAGTCAATATCAGGATTGAACTCTTCGATAAAATCCTCAAATAATTCCACTGGATTTGAAAAGCTGTCGGCGTATTCCACTGCTCTGAATAGACTTTCCCAAGTTTCCAGAGATGTCGGAATGTCTATTTGCGAGTTCGGGAACCAATCTTGCTTGTTCAACCATTCGAGAAAACAGTTAAGCGAATCGACCGGGGTGACATTGCCTGTCGATCTTCTCAGAATATCTAATGGCCGCGATTTGATGTTATCTCCAATTGTGAGCCGTTTAAGAAAACAGAAGGCAGTTACAAGCCCACCATGGTTGGCATGTCCCACATAAAACAGTTCCGATAAGAGGAATTCCAAATCAGCTACTATTTCATTTTGGGCTGCCTCTGGGAGGTTTAACCAACCTAGACTCCTGCCAAGCGGATCCAAATGTCTGTTGTCAAAAAATTGCAACCGCCATTCACCAATATTGATTCCGCTTTTCCGTAAATCTTGCATTATGTCAACATGGCACAACCGATCACTAATTATATTTTCGAACCAATCGACAAACTGGCCCGGTAGCGAACTAAACCTCACCGGCACCTCCGAACGCATGCTAAATGCCAGACCGTTTCAAATCTAGATATCACCTCATCCAGCATACAATCATCAAATTCCGTCATGGTTACATCCTTATCGTAAATATCAGCCAATGATGGCCCCATGTGCACCCCTTTCCTTTCCTCGCCGTTTTCTTTGAGAATCCACCTGTCGTGCAAACTTCTCGGGTAGTTGTTTACGCTTTGAGCATATCTTGCGATCTCAATACTGCAACTAGGGAACTCAGGAATGTGGAAAATCACCGGATAAGCATCTCCGGCCTGATAGTTCAAAGGTTCCTTTGTCAAAATTCTAATCTTAAGGTTCTGAGTTGATTCACAAAGGGACACGATGAATAGTTTCCAAATAAATTTCTCGCTAGATTTCTCTTTGTCACTCATAGGTGCAGTCAATTGTTCGACGGCTGAGAAAAAAGGATCTACAAGCATTAAGCTATCGCCAACATTTACAGAAAGACAGGTCAATAAATGGTAAACGACATCCAAATTTCGATCTTCCGCCAGCGTGTACTCCAAATCAATATCAAGCTTCCCGCTCATACAACTTGTACTTTTTAGAATGTTCCAATCGTTCGATTAACCGAGTTATTGTCCGTTGAGCTTCAGGGGATTGATCGGGAATTATTGACACCTCTCCACTGCTTAGTAGGCCGCTGATACTAGTTGAGACTCTCCAGAGTTCTTCCGTCCCCGACTTCCTCAAAGCCAACCAGTGACGATCATGGAACGGCTTTTCTGAAAAGCAAAGAGTCACTTTTTCAATGCCCATTCGCTCCACTTCCTTGGAGAGCATTCTATACACTTGAACGATCTTGATCTCATCCGATCCAACATCTCTTTTCATGAGGCTCTTCGTGCCGATAATTGTAATTTCTTTCAACCACCCGAATTTTGTCGCGAGCAACATGGCGTTAAGGAAAGGGCGCTGGTTTACTGATGTGGTTCTTACAAGATCATTCTCCACGCGGATACCCCCAAGCGCATACGGATCTGAGACCACGATCATGGGTCCCATATACTTGAAGAGGTCTAACATGTCGTCAGACAAAGAAAGCTCAGCCACATCAGAACTGGAAAAAACATCTGAGTGCCAAATGATAGTCTTAGGATGTTGATGAGGTGCTTCCTCTCCAGCCTGAGATGGCGGTAGGTTGTGTTCGCGACCATACATGTCTTTGATTCTTCCAGAGATCATATGCGTCTGCACATTGATTCTTTTGATCAGATGAAACTCGCTTGAGCACATGAGTTCCCTAGTCGTTTCGTTCTCCAAGTTGATTTTACCTTCGCTCGCGGAGAATGCAGTTCTCAATTTCCAGACTCCGCTCTTCGAATCCACCTTAGCTTCACCCATTGGTCTATCTTCCAAATCTGTCAAGCGAACCTTAACTGAAGATCTGAAATTGTCATTGTCTTGAACAAAACCAACAAATTCTGATGGGTCTTCATCTTCTTTCAGACCTTCTCTTCGACCCCTAAGGGTTGAAAAGCGAACACGTCCTTCATGAATCAGGACAATTTTCTGCTTGAACATTTCATATAATTCACCCTTATCTAATAAGCCGGGTGGATATATGATAGATGGCTTATCTTCCGGCGATAGCTGATGTGGGACTTCATGCCCTTGCAATAGCAGGCAATTATCTTCATCCATTAAAGGGTCTATGCGCCTCCCGATTTCGGTATCCCAATCTTCAATGGTGAAAAAAGCCTTTGATTTATCTGACGTGCACGGCTTGGGCCCGTTAGACTTCTCGGATTTGGAATCCTCAACTTGCTTGAGTGGCTTGCCTATCGGCAGACGAAATTCTTTCCGAATAACATCTGTCTTTCCTTTGAAGCTAATTTCCAACTTGTTTTCTTGAACAAGAATTTGCCACATGTCCCGAATTAAACCATCTTCCCCAGTCACTAGCCATTGGCAGAGATTAGAAACCCGCGGATGCTTGGGCCATATCTTCTTTGCTATGCCATCTCTTCCTAAACCATCGTGCCAATAAATATCGTCAGCTACAGAATCATCCACTTCGCGAAGTAAGCCAAATATGATTTGTTCGTGTGATTTCTCTGACAACGTTAAGAAAGTTAGGAACGATGCATTCGATTGCATGGACGAAACTCGATAAGCGGACGATTAGTGAAAGTAATTTTCAAAATAAATTAATTCTTCTTCATGTAATGAACAATAACATCGCGTACCACTGCTACCTCACAAAACACCTGGGCAAAAAAGGACAATTCGTCAATTTTGTCCGCCTTTAATTGTAGATAGAATTCTTGTACCATGATCACATATTGAGACTAGAGGATTTTTCTTCTCGCATCTTATCCAAGAAAAAAGTTCGAACATCATTCACTAAGGCACCCCAGATGAAAAATTGAGGTTGTGGAGGGTTTAAGAACGTTGTAATGACGGGATTATTTTGAGGTTCGAGGCTTCTATTTTCTTCTTTAGGGCCATGATACATTTCCTGAATGATTTTGAACGGTTTTCCCACATCAATACTGAGTTTTTTATCCCTCAAGAAAAAGTTCGAGCCGAGTTCTCTGATGACCGCTTTCTTCAATTCAAGTGGACTTTTCAAGAAGCGTTCCTTCGCCTCGTGAGCGAAAGTGAAGACTCGTGCAGCTGAAGCGATTGCGCCCTCAGTACCATTTCTTACCCCTTCTAGGCTCTTTTCCAAACGCGTCTTTTCATCGGTAAGTTTTCTTTTTCCTTTCAAGTATTCTTCGTCATCCAGCAGTTCTCGGAGCCTCATCTCATTAAGGTTTTCCAGCTTTCGTTCACAGTCATGCAAGGCCTTCTCAAGTGATTTTTGGGTTATCAATTCTTGCTCGCGATTCTCTACTTGTTCGTTTTCTAACTGGTCCAAAGCGAAATCAAGAAACTCTTTGGAGACTTGTATCCTATCAAGATAATCCAGCATCTGGCGTTCCAGTTCCTGCGCTTGGATATACTCTTGCGAGCACTTCACATCAAGTTTCTTTTTTGTGCAATGGTAATAAATGTAATGAGAACCATAATAGTTCACCCGTTCTTCGGCTGTGATGCCACATCCACACTCGCCGCATTTCATCAGCCCTGTGAAGGCAAACTTGTGGTATTGGGGACGCGGTTTCCCTTTGCTGCCCAAAAGTTCTTGCGCCTTCCAGAACTCTTCCTCTGTGATCATCGGACGGTGTTTCCCTTGATGCAGACTTCCATTGTATTGAATTACGCCGTAATAAAACGGATTGGTGAAAATCCTGTAGATCGAGCTTACGCTTAGCATCTTGCTTATACGCTCGCTGTGCGTTCTCCGCCTTAATCCTAGTTCGTTGGATGCGATATAGTGGATGCGTTTTGGGTTGTATCCTTCGAGCAGCATATCCCACATTTTGCGGACTGTAGAAAATCGATCTGGATCGGGGATAATTGTGTGATCTCTCAATTCATTCAAGTAACCGATTGGAGCGAGGCCCGGCTTCCATCCCTTCTCAAGTTTCATTCTATTGCCTCGCTTCACATTGTCTGAAAGATCGTCAACATATTTTTTTGCCATTCCGAACTCAAGCTGCATGATAAATTTATCATTACTGTTATTATGAAGTTGGTTATAGGGGGTTATAATTTCTTCGATCTTTCCCTGATCGAGTGCCCATACGACCGCCGCTCCATCAAGCGGATTACGTGCTAAGCGATCCAACTTCCAGCAGATAATACCTTTGACATCACCGTGAGAGATTTGTTCCATGACACGACCGAAAACAGGACGACCGGGGTACTTAGCTGATCGAGATTCGGTAAGAACATCCGATGCCGAAATCTTAAGTCTTTCGGAAAGCTCCTTAAGTTCTTTAATCTGTGCTTCGATGGAGAGTACCTGCTTCTCTTCCGACTCAGTTGATTTTCTGCAATAAATGATGTATTTCTGTGCCATAATATTGACAAAGTTTTGGCTTTATGGCCCTAGATTATCACCTTTTTGTGCCGTGTCAAGTCGTCCATATACTACAATTCTAACCACGTTGATAAGCCTTGAGAACCTTTCAAAGGCAGCTTCATCAGTAAGTTCTTCACCGAATTCTTCCTTGTATATTTTCTTGAACCTGTCCAATGCCTCAGGTGATGGTTTCATGTTCCTATGTATCCACGATAGTGGAACATGCTCTTACTCATAAGGAGGGCATTTTTGATACTTGCAGCAAAATCACCATTCATCCTTGGCGCAGAGGGTTTGAAAGGGGATAACTCGTAAAGTAAATTGCGAGAGGTTGAAATGAATTAGCTTTTTGTCATGAATTTTCTTGCGTGATAATAATGATTCCGCCTCTTCTCATAATCTATCTTGTATAGGAGTAATCAATGTGAAAGTGTTTAACAAGACAATTTTTCGATAGTGGTACGATCATGGATGAACAAGAAGAAATGTTCAACCGTGCCCATGATGCTTTAATGACGGAGTTCAATCGATTAATCCGTGAACGAGTAAATCAACAGGCGAAAGAGATGGTCGCGCTTGCCCGTAGTTCCCAATTTCAGAAGTCGGCGACACCGTATGTAGGCAGAAATAAGATCTACGAGGAAACATTAGCGAACGTTGGAAATGATTATATCAATGCCCTGAGAAACATTTTGTTTCCCAATTGCGACCTCGTAACTGAAGTGCAGACCTCGATGTTGGTCAAGGAACTAACAAAGATAATTGAAACAATGATGGAAAATGCGAAAAGAGGAACTGCTCAGTTTGCTGCGAGCATCGGATTAACCAAAAATCTTGGATCGTTCAACGCGCCATTGGAAAATATGTATCGGTCCGCAGCCTCGAGATTTGGCGACCATATTGTATCGGAGGTCAAGCAATCAAATTTGGCAAAAGCTCATGGAAAGGTGACGCTTGCAAGTTCGATGGTCGCTCAATCTAACCACGAGAAAGTGCAAGTTTTCTTCAGCCATTCGACAAAGGACAAGAAGAGAGTGCAGGCGGTAGCCGACTTCTTTGATGATACTTGGTTTGAAGTTTTCGTGGCACATAGAGATATATCCGTATCCTCTTTGTGGCGCGGTGAGATACTAAAGCATCTGAAAGCTTGTGATGTTTTCGTCTCATTCTTAACGACTAATTTTCATAAGTCGGACTGGACAGATCAAGAAGCAGGCATTGCAATAGGTGAAAATAAGGCAGCAATCATAGGGCTCCAATTTAGCAAAAAGCCATATGGGTTCCTTGAGCAGTACCAGTGTATCAACTGCCGAAATGTTAGCCCACGAGATATAGCAGAATCCATAATAGAAGCGGTACTCAAAAAATCTCCAGACGATCAGAAAACAAGGCGCGCGTTTATCGAAAGCCTAATCGAAACCAAATCTTTTGATCAATCAATTATGTTTTCAAATCTACTCTCTGAGATTAAGAATTTCTCCAATGAAGAATTTAAGAAAATTATTGTCGGAGCTTGTAAGAACGATCAAATCAGTAATTCTCCGAGGACGGTTAAAAATATCTCGACAATCCTTGAGCAACACAGAAAACAAATACCCGAGCAATTGATAGCTGACTATGAAAACAAAGTTGCACTTCTCGATCTGCCTAAGGGGTGATTCGTTGCGGTAAGGATAGAGAATAGACTACATGTAGTCAATCAGATTGAAATCTGATATTTGCTGACATAATCTGATATACCTTGTTGGCAGTGTTTTATCTATTGTGCCCAATAAACTAAGTATAGTGGTCAGAAAAGGCTTATTTTGACCACTATGAAATTGAAAAAGCCATTTAGTGGCATCTTTCCGGGAATGTCAACGAAAGCGACCAAAACGTTGACATTGCTATTGTAAACATTGATTGACTTTAATATCACATCCTCGACAAAGAATTTCGGGCTGCGTGTCGTTATGGTCGTAGTACGGCTACTTGATGGAACGGCTAATTTAAATTGGCGACCGAAGCGCGTAGGCCGATGCTGTGAATCAGAGTATGTAAAATTGTAAATTAGAATGCTGCGGACAATAAAAGGTTGAACGGCGTGAGAATAAATCGTTCTGATGGCGATATTGCGTGGTCATTAATGAGCCATAATGGGTATTTACTGGCAAGAGGTTAGATGCCTGAACTCTTTACCATCTTGACGGTCACTTTCGTTGTTGTTGTTGTTGTCATTATCTCGATAGCTGTAGTAATCCACGTTAGAAAGCTTGGAACCGATACACAAGCTGGCACATCTAACGAGCACGCAGCCTCAACAAACCCCATAGACATCACAGAACCGGTGGATTCAGATCGTTTGCCACAACAAACAGTCGATGAGAAAGAACAAGAACCGCTTCGATCAACTAATCCGACACCAAGTTCGTTAATCAACACAGAAGAAGAGGAAGGAACCAAGCAGGCAGCCATTGAAACAGAAATCAATTTTAGGAAAAGCGCTGACCCAACGATCGCTGATTCGAATAAACCCAAAAGTGATGAACCTGCAAACGGTTTAAACGGAATAGGGTCATCAGAACCTTTGACGCAGCTCGAAGGTGGAGAAGCAGAATCTAAGAGCGATCACCAACCAAAACAGGTAAGAAACATTTCACCTGAAAATCGTGGTGGTGCACGTCGCGGGAAACGAACAAACGATGCAAAAGAATCAGACTCAGGAAAGAAGCAACGCGTTAGAAGACCGGAAATAGTTTGTTGGCTACAGTCAAGAAAATGGTTTGTGGGCATTGAGATGCCAACCGATATCGGGGGGATATTTCAGGGTACAGCAACGTTGGGTGGTACTCCGCTAACAAAAGTATCAGATTCACACTGGACCGTTCCATGTTTGTTAGGGAATATAAGAATTTCTGGATTGCGGGGAGTTGATATTGTTGACCTCCCTTTAGGAACAGAGCAAGTGCCGTATCTTTTGTTCAAGCTTTCTGGCGAGACTCTGAATGTTGGAAGGCGCGTTCGTTATACAACATCAGGCATGTACCTCGTGGTGGCACCATTGGAGTGGTCGCGCGATGAAAAACAATCTGGCCTTCCGCGAGTGCCACCGTATCCGTGCCATCTTAGCGGGTTTCAAGCACATTACTTCCATCTGGATTCTGAAAACGATGGACGTATCGCTTTTATCGCGTCAGACGGTGAGATAATCCAAATTCCTAGCAGCAACTCTCACTTTGATTTTGAAGGTTGCAGAATAATAGATGATGCAAATGATGAAATGGGACCTTTATTTGGACAAAACCCACCTTTCTTAGTAGCCAGCGACAAATCGATTTGGAAAAACGTGGAGACCATCGTAATAGGTGAAGAAGGAAAAAGCTCAAGTGGATGGAGAACGGCATTTAAGCTAAATGCTGAAGATGCACGAGTTGATCTTTGTTCGTCTTTGCAAGTCAAAGATGGTGGCTGGTTTTTTGTGAGAATTTATGATTCAAATGATGAGTTGATAGATAGTCTTGATTTCCGTTTCATTAGAAACTTGCGCTCCATAAAAACTGACGAGCATAGTGTCCTTCCAATTGAAACAGGACATCAGCCCACAAAAATAACACTTGAATGTGAAGAAACATCTTCGTTCAAAGTTGTTCCGTTTGCACATAACTTGAAGTCGGGAAGAAGTGATGAGACAAAAATTGAGATAGAAATTCCATCCCAGCCAGAATACGACCGGACAGAATGGACACTTGTGTCATCGACTAAATCGAGGGTGAATGTCTCTTTGCTTGTTGAAAGGGTATGGTGGGCTATTTGCGAGAAAGGTACTTCATTAAAACTATCACAATGGAAAGACAAATATTTGTCACTAACATCTGAGCACCTGAAGGCGTCATCAGATTTGGTTCTTCGCATTCGATTCCCTAAACCGAAATGGGCAAGACAAGTCCAAGTTGGTTTCCACAAAGGGCATGCACGGACATATCCTGTTGAGGTTACTAAGAATACAGTCGATATTCCTCTAAATCATTTTGAAGGAGTGAGTCAGCTTGAGGATCCTTCAAAGGATCATCCCTTATTTCTATCATTAGAAGGTTTTTCGGAACAGGTCATGGCGCTTTTAACATGCAGACGAGAAAAAAAGAAAACGCATCAGCAAAAGAGAAAGACGAAAATTCGTCTGAATGTACCTCGGTTACTTAAATATTTGAATCGCCTTGGACGGTATACTAAAGATGACAAACTATCCTCATTGATAAATGAATGCAAACAGAAATGGTCGTCGCCAGAAGTGCGGGAACGGCGAGATGAATATTTGAGCGAGACAGCGTGCGTGATAGCTCTGTCATGGAAACTTTTGAAAGCGAAGGAATTAAAAGTAATTGGAAAAAGAAAAGGGTGGATCAGGAACTTGGTCAAACTCGCAGACGCCGAACCTTATTCGTTTTCATCGACCATGGAAAAATACAAAATGTTATCAGGCAACGATAAAGTTGCCTCATCAAATTAACGTATGGATGAAAAATGAATCCAGCCGAATTAGCTACCCTCATTGAAGATCGGTACCGACGATACCTTAAGACAACATTCTATTTCCGCGATCCGATTTTTAGGAAATCATTTGAAGATGCGCTCAAAAACGAAGGAAGCCTGAGCAAGGGGCCTTACCTCGAAGCAACACCTATATTCAAGAAAGGCAAAAGTTCGCGAGATTTATTCAAAGAACTACTTGGAACATTGCCCGATGAAGGATTTCTTAAGGCGACAGACAAGGAACTGTACACTCATCAAGAAGAAGCCATTCGCCGGGTTTTGCAGTGTCGCAACGTTGTCATTGCCACCGGCACCGGAAGCGGAAAAACGGAGGCGTTCCTATATCCGATTTTGCTTCACCTCTACAGACAGTTTAAGGAAGGTTCGCTCAATTCTAAAGTCGGGGTTCGCGCTTTGGTTTTGTATCCAATGAACGCGCTTGTAAACGATCAACGCGACCGGCTTGGTTCAAAAGATGATAAGGCGCGTGGCATATGCAACTTGATGGAACACCACCATTCCCCCTTTAGGTTCACTTATGGGCAGTACACAGGCGATACGCCTGAAGATGAGAATGACTCTTCTAGAGGCGCAAAAAATAAGATTGTCAACAGGTATGCTGGAGAACTCTTATTGAGAAAAGAAATGCGGCAAACGCCGCCCCATATTCTCTTGACAAATTATTCAATGCTTGAATATTTGTTGCTCAGGCCTGACGACAGCGAGCTTTTCGATAACGGCAGAGGTGAGCAATGGACATATTTAGTCTTGGACGAAGCGCATCAGTACCGTGGTTCCAAAGGGATCGAAATGGCCATGCTGGTGCGGAGGCTTAAGCAAAGGTTAAGAGAAGGCGGAAAGGCAGGCGAATTTAGATGCATTGCTACGAGTGCGACAATTGCAGGTGGCGAGAAGGACCGTGGAAAAGTCGCTGAGTTTGCCTCCGATCTGTTCGGAGAGCCTTTTGAGGATGACGATGTGATCTTCGGGGAAACCGAACCATTGCCAGTTGAAGGTACGATAGACATACCGACAGATGCCTACGCCGTGTTGAAAGAATCTCTCCCTGGAACCAATTCGACCAATCCAAGTCTTGCACATTTGGTAAATCAATTCGGAATCCCGACACAATCCAACGAACGTGTCGACAGTGTCATAGGAAAGCTATTGCAAAGAGACAAGCGTACACTGAACTTGAGAAATAGAATAACTGCTTCTCCTGTACCAGTAAGCGACTTATCACGTGAACTCTTTGATGAGTTACCGTTCGACAGACAAATAACATCGCTTGTCGATTTAGTTGATCTGTGCTTAAACGGTGTAGACGAAAAGACGAATTCACCATTGATGTCAGCGCGATATCATCTTTTTCTTCGGTCCTTGGAGGGGGCAACGATAGCGTATCAGCCATCGAAAATGGTTTTGCTGAATCGGCAATCAGACTCGGGTGAATTTAAGTTGTTCGAAGTCGCACTTTGTCGGGAATGTGGTCAACATTATTTTGTTGGTAAAAACATTGGAGGCAAACTGGTCGAAGCGGTAAGAGATCCAGGGCGCGATGATTTTGGCGCAGAATATTACCTTCCTATTGAAGGGGACACTTTCGAAATCGGAAATTCAGATGAGGAAGACAACGGCTCGAATTTTCTTCTCCTTGACCTTTGTTTAAGATGCTCTTCGATCTCGCCCGTGAATAATGGCACACCGAAACTCCAATGCGGACATTCGGAAACAATTCGAGTAGTCAAGGTGGAAACCCCTCCGGCGACAAAGGATGAAGATAAAGCGCCGAAGTGCATCGTTTGCGGGTACAGCGGGGCTGATCCTGTTAGGGAAGTCCTTTACGGAACCGATGGACCGCATGCAGTCATAGCTACGACCCTACATCAGAACTTACCTCGTGATAGAAAGAAAGTCCTCGCCTTTGCAGACGGAAGGCAAGAGGCAGCTTTTTTCGCGTGGTATCTTGAACAATCGTATCTTGACATAAGAAACAGGAACCTCATTTATAAAGCAGTCACGAAGGCAGCACCACATGATGGAGATGGGTTATCACTTCGTGATGTTGCCAAAGATCTGCGCGATGTTTTTAAAGAATCAAAGGCTTTTGATGCATCCCGAAGTGAGCGGGACCTCCTAAGAGAATCTTGGATCGCACTCTATCGTGAATTCTTAACAGATGAACCGAGAATATCTCTGGAAGGTGTGGGATTAGTCCGATGGATGATTGCATGGCCCAAAGATTTTGAAGTTCCCAAAATTCTCTTTCAACCACCTTGGTCATTAACTCAAGAGAAAGCAATAAACCTTCTCACTTTGCTCTTCGGTTACATGCGTCGAGAGCGTTGCGTTGAAGTGCAAACAGACAACTCGGTTTCCATTTCTTGGCCCGACCTATCGTTGCAGGTACCTCAGAAATCAACACAGCTTGTCAAAGCTCGCAGTGCAAAGTATATCAATAGCTGGAAAGGCAAAACTACCGCACGTGCTGGATTGTTGAAAAGGATACTCAACACTTCTGTTTCAAAAGAACAAATTGAGTCCCATGTAGATGACACACTAACACAAATCTGGGAATCTGTCAGAATCTGGAACGATGAACATTCTTCCAACGAACGCTTTTGGATTCGTGTTGGTGATGCAGAAAGGTTGAACCCCGACTGGTGGCGAGTTTCCCCGCTCAGAGATTCAGAATCTGTTTTTCAATGCGATACCTGTGGACGCATATCAACTATCTCTGTGCGGAGCGTTTGTCCTCGACATAAATGTCCTGGTACGCTTCAGGAAATAAGAATTGAAGAGACAGACTTACTAAGAAATCATTATCGAGTGCTATACCAAGAAGAATTACCCGCTAGACTAGTGGTAGAAGAACACACCGCACAGATAGATAAAGAGAAAGCGCGCGAGTTCCAAAACGATTTCAAGAAAAACAAAATAGATGTTCTAAGTTGCTCCACGACCTTTGAAGTCGGTGTTGATTTGGGCGACCTCGATGTTATTTTCTTACGGAATGTTCCACCTGAGGCGTTCAACTATGCACAACGCGTTGGAAGAGCCGGTAGGAGGCAAGGTTATCCAGGAATAGCCATAACATACTCGCGGAGGTCACCGCACGATCTCTATCACTTCAACGAACCACTGAAGATGATAAGAGGCATAACAAAAGCCCCTTCTCTCAGTTTGCGGAACGAGAAGATTATCCTTCGACACATCACGGCTATTGCACTTTCCAAGTACTTCCGGGCGAATCAAAGCAGATTTGACTCTGCGCAAACATTTGTTGGAGATTTTCAGTCGCCGACTGGAGTTTCCGACATCATAAAATTTTCTAAAGCCAACAGAGAAGAATTAGAAAAATCTATGTGGCCTATTGTACCAGAGGAATTGAAATCGGGAGTCGGATTAGATGATGGCTCATGGGTCGATAAAATTGCCGGAGAGAGATCTCGACTCTTCCTTGCGGAGGCAGAAGTTTGCAGCGACTATTGCGAACTGAGAAAATTAAGGCAATCAGCGTTTGACTCAGGGAATGACGAAACGGTTAAATGGGCAGGTGCCCGCGCCAAGACCATCGCTGAGGAAGACATCATTTCCTTTCTGTCCCGCAAGACTATCATACCCAAATATGGTTTTCCAGTTGATGTCGTGGAACTTGAAACTCAGTCAATCAGAAACCAGAACCAGAAATCAGCAGAAACATCACTGCAGCGAGACCTCTCGATTGCAATCGCAGAGTTTGCACCCACAAGTAAATTGATTGCAAACAAAAAAGAATGGACATCGGCTGGACTAAAAAGAGTTGCAGGAAAAGAATGGGAGCGGCGGAAATATGTGCGATGCGCGGTTCATAATATTTATAAACAATGGGAAATAAATGAGACGCCGCCGAGTATTCCCTTTTGCGGTTGCAACCAAATGATCCAGAGTGAATACATTGATCCGATGTTCGGTTTCGTCACAAGTAAAGGAGCGCCTGATGAACCGAAAGGGCGACCACAGAAAAGCTTCACTACGCGACCATACTTCGTTGAATTCAATGCAGGCGAACCGGTTGTAACGAAATTCAATGGGATAGAAATATCGAAAGCTGTTCCAGCAAAAATGGTAGTTTTGTGTGAGGGCCGACGGGGCCAAGGATTCTATATCTGTACAGCATGCGGTAAAGGAGAGAAACATCTGACCAAAAAGTTGATAAAAGAACATTTATCGCCGCTCGGCTTGAAGTGTTCCGGTCAATGGACAGGACAGGTTTCGCTAGGTCACGAGTTTGAAACTGATGTCGTTCGAGTCAAGTTTTTGCTCCAGCCAGAGGAGACCGATTTAATTTGGTTTGGATATTCGCTGGCGTACGCTCTCGTTGAAGGGATCGCTGACATTTTAGAAGTTCCCTCATCCGACCTAAACGCGACTGTAGGACATGTTGACGATGTTGGAGCTATTCCTCCGATCATTCTATACGACAACGTTCCGGGAGGTGCTGGTCTTGTGGCTCGAATAGAAGATAAGACGATGCTAGGAGAAGCACTCAGGACTGCATATGAACGGGTCAGCCAATGTACCTGTGGTGAAAATGAAAGTTGCTATACCTGCCTGCGAAATTATCGAAATCAATTTGCACACGAACACCTGCGAAGGGGTCCGGTGGCAAAATATCTGGATCAATTGCTTAGCCAATGGTAATTCTAACTGATTATCGAATATGGATAGTAATGATGATGGGCCATGATCGTGACGGCATACGTAGTTCGCAGAGATAATTCCATTTCCATAATCGTTTTTGTCAGCAAGCAAACGAGTGGTTTCAGAGTTTGAAGCGCATTCCGATAATCGAGCTTTACACCTTTGTCACGGACAGATTGCGGACATTTGTGCAAAAAGTCGGCATTCACCATTTGTATAGCGACCATGGTTTCCTTCTTTCTATCTTTGGCCTTTTCTCTTTTTCCCTTTACTCATGTTGGGGATCGTTTTGTTCAGCAAAACATATACTTGTGTCCCATCATAATCGTCAATATGGCCTTTCCCTGAGAAGTAAACGAGGTCAAAACATAACTTGTAAATCTCAGTATCTTTCAAGTCTTTGACTTTTGCTCTTAGAAGCTGTTCAATTGAGAATTCAGATTTCTTAATAGGTTGTCGCTTTTGATTGTTGTCAAAGGGATGAAGTGACTGGGTCAGAAATTGCTGAACCATTCCCCTCAATATCTCGCCTCGAAGGTCACTGATTTCACTTAAGAGGGTCAGAATAGAATTATCGTTGATCAAACTTATGTCGGTGCGGAGATAATGGTAACGGTGTTCCTCTGAAAGATACATTTTCTTTATTTAAAGAATATCAGCGAAAATTTTTGAGATGTGAACGACGTTCGCCAACCGCATATCATCCAGATAACCCAAATCTTTCAACCTATAGATGACGTTCGTTTTATTGACTTGGTATCTGTAAGCAAGATCCTTCACGATTCTTTTGAAGTCTCTACGGTTCCCTTGTTGCTCATCCAAATAAATATAACCTTTCCGAGTAATGCCCATCTCCTCTTGTATTTTCACAAGTTCGTTGCGGAATGTCGTCGAAGGCATAAGGAATGAGGATGCGAATCTATTTGCCTGCCATTCAGCCCAATCCTCATCGGTTTGCAATATCTTTTTACCTGTTATCACATCGAAAACCTCGTCGGTATCTTCCCACCTGTCCTGTGTATTTTCAAATGCGCATTTTCGATGAAGAACCAAATGGCCGATCTCATGAGCTAATGCGAAATTCAATCTATCAGTACCCACAAGCGATTTGTCAATGTAAATTGCAAATGACTTTGGAAGAAATTGTCCAAGAATCTTGCCGCCCAAAGTGGTACACCCGAGATCGCGATTAAAGTCAAAAGTGATTGGATGAGCCGGAGAAATTGCTTTGAGCCGTTCCACTATGGATATAACTGGCGTTGGCTGTTGTGTAAGCAACACGTTTTCGTCAAAAAGTTTTATGAAACTCTGAGATTTTTCTTCTATGTCATCCGCTCTGAGTCGTCTTAGACCGGCAATATTCATTTCTCTCCGTTATCAGATTTATCCTGAATTACTTGAGGAAGGACAACATTCTGGTCGGGTTTCGTTTCAGAATCCACGGCTTGCATAATTTTGCCTGGTGTGCCTGCAATTTCTTCGTAGTGTTCTTGTATTTTGTCCTGCAAGTTCGGGCCGAGGTTGTGACTAGAGTTAAGATGATTGTAAGCGTCGAACGATTTGAATCCTGCGTTCAATGCGCTCCTGGCATCAGCACTCAGATATAAGGCTCTTGTTCTGAATAGGTCCCAGTACGAGTCCTTTACTTTCTTAATTTCTTCTTGGTTGTCAGACCCAACCGAACGAATCATATCAAGGCTTATCGCATAAGCTTCTTGGTGCGCTTTTAGTCTTTCATCAAGGCAAGCCAGCTTAAATTTATCCTCACGTTCTCTGCGAAATAGTTCCGCTTCAAACTTTTGTCTAAATTCTTGAAGCTTAGTGTCGAACTGATTGCCGATGCTTTTCTCCGTAAGTACTTTGTACCTTATCATCAAGAGAATCAGCAATAGTTGCAGAACGGCGATTATCACCTGCCACCAAATCATGACCATAGCGCTCCAAGAATTAGAAATTGACTCTTCATAACTTGACTTCCTATTTGTTATAGCATAACTTAATAATTGTTATGACAAAATCCAATCCTTTCAGCAAACAACTACACAAATTACGTGAAAAACTAAATCTGAGCCAAGAACAGCTTGCCTCGCGTCTGAATGTCTCATTCGCCACCGTAAATCGTTGGGAGACTGGTAAGTCCAAGCCGCAAAAGGCGCAGATGGAAGCCATTCAAAAGCTCTTTGAGGAAGCCGGAACCGGCCAGATTAGCGCAGAAAGCAACTCAGAAGAAGATACCGGAGCCATTCAAGGAAGGAGGCGGCGAGGTATTTCAAGAAGTGCCGTACTCTCAAATAGGAGTATGGAACAAATGCTCTGGGATGCGGCGTGCTCCATCCGAGGAGAAAAGGACGCGCCGAAGTTCAAGGACTACATTATCCCTCTCCTTTTCATCAAGCGTCTTTCCGATGTCTTTGATGATGAAGTGCAGCGACTCACAGAACGCTTCGGGGAACAGAAAACTGCGCTCGACATTCTTGAACACGATCATTCACTAGTTCGTTTCTATATCCCACCTGAAGCACGATGGCTCGTTGTCAGCAATCGCGAGCCGTTCAAATGGGCAAAAGGAAAAGAGCCAAAATCCCTCGGTGAACAACTGACCACGACCATCCGCGCCATCGTAAAGTACAATCCCTCGCTTGCCGGCGTGATTGATATTGTTGATTACAACGAGACGCGGAATGGCGAACGCGAAATCAGCGACGGGGCACTGCGAGGCGTTATCGAAACTTTTTCCGATCCACGATACAGACTTGGCTTACATGATGTTGAACCGGATTTTCTCGGGCGCTGCTACGAATATCTCTTGCGGAAATTCGCAGAAGGACAGGGACAAAGTGCTGGCGAGTTCTTCACTCCGACAGAAGTTGGTTTCTTGATTGCAGAGATCATGCGTCCGCGGCCTGGCGAAGAATGTTACGACTATGCCTGCGGCTCGTGCGGCTTGCTCATCAAACTTCAACTCGTTTGCCGCGAACTTGATCGACTTTCCAAAGTACCGCTAAAACTTTACGGTCAAGAACTCCAAGCAGATAACTATGCCATCGGCTGCATGAACCGTATTATCCATGACATGGATGCAGAGATACTTCGCGGAGACTCGATGCGTAATCCGAAGTTTAGAGACAGCGATACTCGGCTGAAAAAGTTTGACATCGTGGTCGCCAATCCAATGTGGAATCAAGGGTTCGATCCGGATGTTTATGAGAACGATCCATTTGAGCGTTTTGAGGAGCAAGGTGGTATCACGACCAGCAAAGGTGATTGGGCGTGGCTACAGCATACCATGGCATCGTTAAAAGACAGTGGCCGCGCGGCAGTAGTGCTCGACACGGGCGCAGTGACAAGAGGAAGTGGGAGTAAGAACGAGGACAAAGAACGCAATATTAGAAAATGGTTCGTAGAGCATGACTTTGTTGATGGTGTGATTCTTTTGCCTGATAACCTTTTCTACAACACAACCGCTGCCGGCATCATTATCGTTTTAAGAAAGAACAAGCCTAAAAACCGCAAAGGTAAAATTGGTTTGGTCAATGCGAGCCAACAATTTCTAAAAGGGACTCCGAAAAACTATTTGCCCGATGAAGCGATTAAGAAAATAGCCGATGCGTTCAAGGGAGGCGAGTTGCAGGACGGGTTCGTCAGCACGATCACAAATGAAGAGGCAGCGAAGAATGATTACAATCTTTCGCCGTCGAGGTATCTCACGAGCAACGGATATTCCGAAGTCAAAGACTTGATTACTGCCATCGCTCACTATGAAGCCGCTTTGAAGGAGGAGGCAAAGATTGCGATGGACGTGAATAAGGTCATTGGTCAAATCAAAGCTCTTACAAACCACAACCAAAAATAATGAAGCGCTTTCGTGAACTTTGCAGTTGCATAAATGACCAATGTGATCCGGCGACCAGCGGAGCGTCTGTTTATATCGGTTTGGAGCATATGGACAGCGGCGCGTTTTTCCTGTCTCGGCAGGGTAAGTCAACTGAAGTTAAGAGCGCCAAAAGTCGCTTCAAGAAAGGGGACATCCTTTACGGAAAGCTTCGTCCGTATCTCGACAAAGCGGTGATTGCTCCTACCGACGGCATTTGCTCAACTGATATCTTGGTTTTTCGTCCGGCGCAGGATATTTGCGTTGCATATCTGCTTGGTCTTATACATTCGCCGGAATTCTTGAACCATGCGATTCAGACGACGAACGGTGTCAATCATCCGCGAACATCATGGACAGGATTATCAACCTTTTCTTGGAATGTGCCGCGGGAAGTGGAACAGGAAAAAATCGCAGCGGTGCTTTGGAAGATTCAACGTGCAATTGATATAGAAGAAAAACTCATTGCCACAGCGCGTGAATTGAAGCATTCCACAATGCATCAGCTGTTCGGACGCGGACTTCACGGCGAGAAGCTGAAAGAAACGGAAATAGGAATGATTCCGGATAGTTGGGAGGTCGTGCCCTTGGGTAGGCATCTCCTTTTAGCTCAATACGGATTATCAATCCGTGGCCAACAAGTGGGACGTTATCCTATTCTTCGCATGAATTGCCAACTTGATGGCAAAACAATATTTCGTGATTTGCAATTTGTTGAACTTGATCAAAAGACGTTTGCCGCATTTCAAGTCAAAGACGGAGATCTGCTTTTCAATCGTACTAACAGCTTCGAGCTTGTCGGCAGGACCTCCATTTTCCGATCTAACCGTGAAGCCGTCTTTGCATCATATCTTATCCGCCTCACATTGGACCAGTCTGAGTACTATCCAGAATTTGTAAATTTCTATTTCAATCAGCCGTCAGTTCAGGCCGATCTGAAACGTCTCGCAAGTCGCGGTGTTAGCCAGTCGAACATTAGCGCGAGCAAGTTGAAAGAATATTATATCCCCAAGACATCTTTGGACGAACAGCGTGAGATTTCAGGAATCCTCCAATCTATTGACAGTAAAATAGAAATTCTCGAGCGCAAGCGTGCCACTTTGCAGGACTTATTCAAGACAATGCTCCACAAGTTAATGACTGGAGAAATCCGAGTTGTTGACCTTGATATAGACGTAAGTGAAATCACTGATGGCGCAGACCATGAAACCATTAGAATTTGATATCCCGGCTACGAGAGAGTTTTTCTCTGGCTATTTGATTGACCATTTTCTGTATAAACAATATACGTTGTTCAATGCACTTGAGAAATTGCCAGAGCTGAAGTCCAAAATTCTAGATGGTCTGGTTGAAATCAATGAAGCCGAGTATGCGAAGACCCTTCGTCTCGAAATCAGAGCCACGTATTTCCAAGCAATTGAAACTCTTTTCGAGTTAATTTTCAGCCTTGAGCCAAGAAGCAATGTTATCGACAACAGACAGGTATGGTACTTTTTATCAACATCGCGATGGCGTGAAAACTACAAACGTATTGAATCTATTGCGGCATCTGACACTGCATTCCTCGACCAGGAAATTAATGCAAACGAGAATCTGAAGGTTCCATTTATTCAATATCTTTTCTACTTTGGGGTAACTAATCCTTCAATGCAGGATGCGGTTCGTAGGAGCCTTAATCCTATCAAGAAGTTTTTGATTGAATTCGCGAAAGAATTTTCTGATCGGGATGAGTACAATGCGTTTAAACATTCACTTCGTATTCTTCCTACGTTACAAAAGGTAGAATTTGGCACTTCAGAGTCCGAAAAGCCTGTAATGGCTTTGGACATGAGCAACTCAATGACATATTTGGTCGAAGAGGGAGAATCGATATCCTTCAGAACCAAACCTTTAGATACGTTACGAGATATGCGAATGGGGCTAGTCTGTTCTTATTTGATTTCGAATATTGTTAGAAGCAGACGCGTACACTTTACGAAGAAACCTGAAGGCCATCTGCATACTTTCTCTGATGAAACATTTCCTTCCGCAAACGCACGAAATGTCAACTGGACAAATTTCAGGTTGACAATAAAACCGATATACGACACGCCAACAGACTCTTCAAAATGAAACCTTTCGCTCAAAAGAGAACATGAGTAAAACACTTACTTCAGAAGCTGGTACGACCCAATTTCCGCTCATCAAATACGCCGAGGAAATCGGTTGGACTGTCGTTTCCAGTACAGATGCTTTGACTAAACGTGGCGGCGAAGCAGGCCTGTTTTTCTACAAGGAGCTTGAGGATGCTCTTCTCCGCCTCAATCCAGGCGTCGTCACGGCGGATAACGTTCAGTCTATCATTCAGCGCATAGAGAGTGTGCCGAGTACCATTAACGGCAACCGTGAAATCCTTGAATGGCTGCGCGGCAACAGAACCGTATTTGTCGAAAGCGAAAAACGCCATCGCAATGTAACGCTCGTGGATTTTAGGAACCTTGATCGTAACGTTTATCAAGTAACTTATGAATGGACTTATCGGGCTTTAAGCAAGAAAGGCAATCGTGCAGATATAATGTTCCTTGTGAACGGCGTCCCAGTTGCAATCGTTGAAAATAAAAGTCCAAGACTGCCCGACGGCATGGAGCGTGCCATCATACAGATCAAACGCTATGAAAAGGAAACGCCGGAATTGCTGACGATGCCTCAGGTGTTCAACGTGACTCACCTAATCGAATATTTCTATGGCGTTACCTGGAATTATTCCCGCAAGAATATATTTGAGTGGAAGACACCGCGAGACGAAGCGTACAAAAACGCTGTTCAAAGCTTCTTTGAGTTTGAGCATTTTCTCAAGATGCTTGGGGAATGGATCATATTTTACCAGAAAGACGATGAATTACAGAAGACTGTTTTGCGGCAGCATCAGACGCGTGCCGTTGAAAAAGTAGTGCAGCGCTGCGCAGATCCAGAGAAGAAAACCGGACTTGTCTGGCACACGCAGGGTTCAGGAAAAACCTTCACGATCATCACAGCAGCGCGGCTGATTCTCGAGAATAAGGAACATTTTCCCGGTGCAACGGTAATGCTCGTCGTTGATCGGAACGAACTCGAAGGACAATTGTCGGGATGGGTTGAACGTCTCGTTGGCGAAATGCAAGGGCACGACATCAAAATCGCATACGCGGAAAGTCGAGCGAGGTTGCAGCAATTGTTGGATCAAGATTTTCGTGGACTCATCATATCGATGATCCACAAATTCGATGACATAAGAAAAGATTCGTGCAAGCGATCTGACTTCTTTATCCTAATTGACGAAGCTCATCGTTCAACTGGAGGCGATCTTGGCAATTATCTTATGGGCGCGTTGCCTAACGCGACACTCATAGGCTTTACCGGCACGCCGATAGACAAGACGGCCTATGGCAAAGGCACTTTCAAGATTTTCGGTAAGGAGGATGAGAAGGGGTATTTAGACAAATATTCAGTCAGAGAATCGATCAAAGATGGAACGACTGTAAAACTCCGCCACACTCTTGCCCGCAGCGAATTACAGGTTCCTGAAGAACTGCTTAACAAGGAATTCTTAAGTATCGCCGAGGGGGAGGGTGTCAGCGATATAGATGATCTAAACCGCATTCTCGACCGTGCTGTGAACTTGAAAGCATTTCTCAAAGCGGGCGACCGTGTGGATAAAGTGGCACAGTTTATTGCTAAGCACTTCAAAGAAAATGTCGAGCCGCTCGGCTACAAAGCGTTTCTCGTTGCGGTGGATCGCGAGGCGTGTGCGCTTTACAAGAATGCTCTCGATAAATATCTACCGCCGGAATACTCGACTCCGGTTTATACAAAAAATGTTGATGATTCAATTGAACGCCCGCTCGTCGCAAAGCTGCAATTGACCGAGACCGATGAGAAAAAAGTGCGGAAGGCATTTCCGAAGCCCGACCAACTGCCGAAAATCTTCATTGTTACGGACAAGCTTCTCACAGGTTACGATGCGCCGATTCTCTACTGCATGTATCTCGACAAGCCCATGCGCGACCATGTCCTGCTGCAAGCCGTGGCGCGTGTGAATCGTCCTTATGAAGATGAGCAAGGCATCAAGAAAACTTGCGGTCTCATCGTGGACTTCATTGGAATCCTGAAGGAACTAAACAAGGCACTTGCTTTCGATTCCGATGAAGTGAGCGGAGTGATTGAAGACCTTGATTTACTCTTCGCGCATTTCAAAGCACTTATGGATGGGAAGGGAAAGAAATATTTGCAGGCCGCCGGCACGAACGGAAGCAGCAATGAGAAGTTAGAAAAGCTTCTTTATGAGACATTCCTCGACAAGAAGGAACGACAGGAATTCACAGACTTCTTCCAAGAGATTGAAGACCTTTATGAAATACTTTCACCTGATCCTCAATTGCGTGATTACATAGACGATTACTATTGTCTGAAGGAGATATACAAGGCTCTTCGTAACGCATACGGGAGGAAAACAACTTTCTTATCGGATGTAGCACATAAAACCGAAAAGTTAGTTCGCGAAAATGCCATGGTGTATGGGCTTGCTGAGATGACTAAGACGGTAGAGTTTGATGAAGCAGCATTGGAAGCACTAATGGCAAAGAAGGGATCTGAGAACGCGAAGGTGATCAACCTGATCAATAGCCTTGTCAGAATCGCTGATGACCGTGGTACGACCGAGCCATATTTGCGATCCATTGCCGAACGTGCAGAAAAAGTAAAAGAGAATTTGGAAGATCGTCAGATGTCCACGACAGATGCGCTTACTCAAATAGAAGCCCTGATGAAGGAAAAGCATGAAGCCGATAAAGCTCGAAAAGAAAGTGGTCTCGATCCAGCGACATTTGAGATATTTTGGTTCTTGCGGCAGGAACAATTGCCTGACGCCGTGGTGCTTGCAAAAGAAATCAGTGCAGCTTACCTGCGTTTTCCAAATTCCGCCGCCAACGCGGACGAGCAACGCCAATTGAAAGCAGAGATTTACAAATCATTGCTACGCGTCGTAAGCGGCAAACGAATGGTCGATCTTGCGGATGAGATATTGAGACTTCGACAACAATGAAAGCGCGACGCAAACGAAAATCGATTTCCGAAGAATCCTTCAAAGCAACGGTCCAAACATGGGCGTTGAAGGTACGTGTGAAGCCGAAACAGATTCGTGTGCAGAAGATGACTCGAAAGTGGGCGTCATGCTCGACAAAGGGCTATTTAACTTTTTCCGCAAAACTCCTCCATGAAGCTCCAATGTTTCAAGACTTCGTAATTGTCCATGAACTGCTTCATTTAAAAATTCCGAATCACGGGAAACTTTTTAAGAGTTTGCTATCTGCCCATGTTTCTGGGTGGAGAAGGTGGGAAAAGAAAATCTGAGTGCAAAACCAACAGTTATTCCGAAAGCAATAAAACTTGATTTTTTTCTACCAGATTGGCACACAGAAACAACTTTTGACACTCTGATGTCTGCGGAAGTATAGTAAAGAAATGAGGAGGTTTAGTGAACAAGCCGAGGATTAATTATCAAAGCAGGCATGTCTATTTTCAAACTCAACAATAATTCCTTTATTCTGCGCGTTCTGATCACTCTTCCCAAAGCTTAAATTTGGCGAAATTTCAGGTCCTCGTTCACAGCTAACTTCAGCTAACTCAAGATGTCTTTTATTGAGAATACACATAATGGACGAATTGTGACCACACTTAGACTATGACGTCAATCTTTTTGCAGATATTTATAAACGGGCTCATCGTAGGGTTGGTTTACGCACTTGTTGCGTTAGGATTCAATATTATTTATCGAGGAACAAAGGTCTTTCATATTGCACACGGTGCTATATACACCTCGGCGCCCTACTTCTTTTTAGGTTGGGTGTTACTCACAGGTTCAACTCATTTCACAAACATTGGATCTTCGTTATTCCTTGGCTTGGTGTCCGCGATCGTCATCACCTGTCTACTATCGGCTCTAATAGAGCTTATCGTTTATCGTCCTCACTTTATGAAAGGTTCGTCTTCTGTAATTACATTTGTTTCGTCGCTTGGGGTATATATCGTTGTCATCAATCTAATCGCAATTTTTTTTGGCAATACCATAAGGTACTTATACCCTGGGTTACAGCCAACTCTTACGTTCTGGGGTGTTAGAGTAACTCAAATGCAGGTTATCGAGTTCATTGTATCAATAATTAGTATCATCGGATTTTTCATACTCTTAGAAAAAAGTTCTCTTGGCCGTAAGATAAGAGCTGTTTCGGATAATTCAACTTTGGCAAACGTGTTAGGTATCAGCGCAAAAAGAATTAGAGTTCAAGTATTTTTGGTTGGGTCGCTCCTTGCTTCCATAGCATCACTCCTAATAGCATTTGACGTCGGCGTTACTCCCTTTGTTGGAATGTCTGCAGTCCTGACCGCTGCCGTAGCTGTCATTATAGGTGGAGTTAATTCTTATCGTGGTTCAGTCGTGGGGGCAATTCTTCTTGGATTATCTCAAAATGTAGTAATATGGTTTCTTTCCGATCAATGGAAAGATGCTGTAACTTTTTTAATTCTTGTAATTGTTCTTGTATGTAGACGACAAGGCCTTTTATCCGCTAAGATGAGATTGGAAGAGAAATGAGTTACATGCTGTACATAGTAATCCTGATAGAGATATATACTGTTCTATCACTTTCGCTAAACGTTGTTGTTGGCTACGCTGGTCTTGTGACTTTAGCTCAGGCCGCTCTATATGGTGTTGGTGCATATGTCGCAACCTTATTAATGGTCAACCTGCATTGGGGATTTCTACCGGCTTTACTGCTTGCCGTAGTCGGTACGGTTTTATCGAGCTTTTTAATAACCGCAGCATCTATGAGATTCAAGGGAGATTATTTTATTCTTGCCGCATTAGCGTTTCAGGTAATCGTTTATTCAGTCATAAACAATTGGGTAACGGTCACCAAAGGTCCCTTCGGCATCGCAGGAATTCCTAAACCTGATCTCTTTGGAATACATTTAGATTCGCTATTAACGTTCTCATTGTTCGGGTTGGTCATAACAGTGATGGTTGGCGGCTTAATCTATATGGTGCTACACTCGGCATTCGGCCGTACACTACAGGCCATCCGTGACGATGAAATTGCCGCGACAACGTTAGGAAAAAAGGCCAGCTCATTTAAAATACGTAGCATCGCTATTTCGGCTGGGTGTGCTGCGGTGGCTGGAACTCTTTATGCAACCTTCATAACCTATATAGACCCATCAACTTTTACCACAGATGATTCTTTGCTTTTGCTTTGCATGGTTTTATTAGGTGGAACAGGAAACTTTAAGGGCCCCATTGTGGGCGCCGTCATTTTGGTTTTATTACCCGAGGCACTGCGATTATTGGCAATTCCCGACTCAGTTTCAGCAAATTTGCGAATGATAATCTATGGCATTGCCTTAATTGTTATGATGCTTGTTCGTCCCCAGGGGATTGCCGGAAAATACAAATTTGAATCCTAATATGGCAAGCAATTTTTTGTTAGAAACAGTATCTCTTTCCAAATCCTTTGATGGCGTGAAAGCCGTGGATTCGGTATCTATTCAAATTCCGGAACGAACTATAACCACCATTATTGGTCCAAACGGTGCCGGTAAAACCACTCTGTTTAATATCATTTCGGGACTTATAGTTGAAGACTCCGGTGTAGTTCGTTACAAAGATAAATCTCTTAATGATACACCGGCTTGGAATCGATCTGCGGCTGGCATTGGCAGATTGTGGCAGGATGTTAGGTTATTTAAGAATATGACAGCCATGGAAAATCTCCTCGTTGCAGGAAGAAAGCAAGCAGGAGAAAAGATCTTGGACTTGTTCTTTCAGCCGCATAAAGTTGGAGCTATTGAGAAGGAGAATAGACAGCAGGCACTCGAGATTTTAGAATTGTTTGGACTCGCAGAAAAACGGAATACTATCAGCGAGGACTTGTCGTATGGACAGCAAAAGCTGATTGCTCTTGGGAGACTTCTTATGAATAATTCGGATCTGCTGTTACTTGACGAACCAACTGCCGGTGTTAATCCAGTCATTATTGAGAAACTTTTGGAGCATATACTCAATCTTGTGAAAAATGGGAAAACAGTCCTTATGATCGAACACGATGTCCCTAAAGCAATGGCTATCTCAGATATGATCTATGTAATGGATAACGGAAGAATCGCTCTTTCTGGTTCACCTTCTGAGATTTTATCAAACACCCAACTTAAAGAAATATATGTAGGAGTATGAAGACTGAAGTGTTAACTCGTCGAGCATATCTTAAGATCGAAGACATCAGTGTTCGATACTATAAAAAGGATATTTTATCTGAAGTATCTCTTGAGGTAATGCCCGGGGAGATAGTTGCAATAATTGGAGCGAACGGTGCAGGGAAATCAACCCTTTTAAAAGCAATCTCAGGTGTAGTACCACCCCATAAGGGGAAAATTATTGTAGAAGGAAGAAATGTTACTGGTATGGAAACTACGTTGTTATTTAACCTCGGTATCAGTTCCTTGCTACAGGGCAATAATACATTTCCAAGCCTGACAGTCTTGGAACACCTTCTTCTGATTAATAAGACAAAAAGCAAGATTGACAATAAGAATGATTCAGATAGTATGAATGAAGTTTGGAGCATATTTCCCGAGCTGTACGAAGTGAGAAACAAAAGAGCAGGACTCCTCAGCGGAGGTGAAAGGCAGAAACTATCAATAGCCACGATGCTGGTGCAGGATGCAAAGATGTGGCTGCTTGATGAACCATCAGGTGGCCTTGCCCCACAAGCTGTTAAGAACGTCATGAATATAATCAGACGGCTTAGCACGGAAAGGGGGATAGCGGTATTGTTGGCAGAGCAGAACTTACGAGAAGCGTTAAAGATTGCTGACCATGCTTATGTGCTTAAAGGTGGCAAAGTGTTTCATGAGGAAAACCCTTCTGAAATATTGAACAATGGAAAGATGGAAGAGATATTCTTTAAGTAGCAGTAGAAGGTGGTGCCATGAAATGACAAATTTGCTATAATTTCAAAAAAGGTCGTTAATCACGAGATAAATGGAGAAAAAAATGAAAAGAAAATTTTGGATAGCGGCAACAGCTGTAATAATCATAGGGTTGATAATAGCTGCCGTCACTACCTTGGTACAAAGAAAACCCAATGATGTAAAATTTGGCGCTATTCTTTCTCTCACAGGGGATGCTGCTTCCTACGGCACCATGATGAAAAATGGGATGGAAATTGCTCAGGATGAGGTAAATACTTCTGGAGGTATAAATGGGAAAAAGCTCGATATGATTTATGAGGACTCCCAATTCGATCCAACCGATGCTGCTTCTGCCGCTCAGAAGCTTATCAATGTTGATCATGTGCAGGTAATTACAGGAATTACCGGCAGCAAAAATGCTCTGGCAGTTGCTCCTATCGCAAATGCGAATAAGGTTGTGATTGTCGATGCCTTATCGTCCGCGGCTGAGTTGACTACAAAGGGTGGAAAGTATTATTTCCGTATAATGCCTTCAGATGACTTCAGCGGAATGTACGTTGCGCAATGGGCCATCAGCAATGCATGGAAGAACGGCGTGATTCTGTACGCAGACGACGATTGGGGGAAAGGAATCGAAAATTCCGCGGCCTCAAAGTTTGAGTCCCTCGGTGGAAAGATTGCTCTATCAGAACCGGTGGAAACTGGCACAAATGATTTCAGAACGGTGGTGACAAAAGTGGCTATGGCAAAACCAGATGTAGTGTTCCTCTTTGCTTATGCACCTGAAGCAGCTATCTTCGTAAAGCAAATGAGAGAATTCAACGTTAAGACTCACTACATCGGAAGCGATAACCTTAGCGCGGGTGAATTTGCCAAAGTTGGTGCTGATGTGGTGGATGGCGTAATGTTTGATCTTCCAGCCGAAGGCTCAGGTCCAGCATACGATAGTTTCCGTAGTGCTTATAAGGCTAAGTTTGGGGAGTATCCAAGTGTAAATTCCATAAAAGCGTATGATGTTGTTAAACTTGCTGCCTTTGTTGTTTCCAAGGTAGGATACGACGGAGTGAAGATACAAGAATTCCTCGCAGATAGTCTTGCCAATGATAATTACCATGGAGCTTCTGGGAAGATTGTTTTTGACCAGAACGGCGATATCGAGAATCCACAGTATGACAAAATGATATATGAGAACGGGCAATACGTAAAAATGAGTACGGAGAAGTGAGTGGACAAGACTAATATCACGATAAGAGATGTAATTTCAGCGCGAAAGTTTCTAGAACAGTACGATGTAAAAACTCCATTACGTTTCAATACGATCCTCTCTCAAGAGACTGGAGCAGAGATCTATATAAAGCATGAAAACTTTAATCTTTCGGGTGCGTTCAAGATCAGAGCAGCGCTGTATTATGTTGGTACGCTTCCAGAAGTTGATCGCAAGAAGGGCCTCATTGCGGTCACGCGGGGCAATCATGGCGCAGCCCTGGCCATTGCTGGAAAGAGATTTTGCACTAGTGTAACGGTGGTCGTTCCCGTAGGAAATTCTATAGGCAAAAACAGACTTATAAAATCTTATGGCGCTGAACTTGTGGAATATGGCAAGGATTATGATGAAGCAAAAGAGCACTGCGAGAAACTTGCAGCAGAAACCGGAAAGGTTTATGTCCACACTGCAAACATCCCAGGAATAATAGCCGCTGCCGGCACATGCGCATACGAAGTCTTTGAGGAGCTTTCCGATCCTGATGTCTTAATTGTTCCGATCGGCAGCGGAGGGCTTATTTCAGGTACCGCGATTGTAAGAAATGCCATTAACCCGAGCACAAAAATTATCGGAGTACAAGCCGAGAAGGCGAACGCCGTTTATAGGTCATTGAAGGAAGGGAGAACCATCCAGCTTGAATCATGCGACACCATAGCTGATGGGCTAGCGACTCGTTCCGTATTCGAACTTCCCTTCTCCATAATCAAAAGCAACGTTAACGAAGTCGTCACTGTATCCGAAGAAGAAATTAAAGCAGCCATCTGTCGCGGTATCGAGTCAACCCATTCGTTGATCGAAGGGGCTTCGGCGTCAACCATAGCTGCCTTGGGAAAGGTTTCATCATATCTTAAAGGAATGAAGGTTGTGCTCTTTATTACCGGTGCAAATATCGACAAAGAGATTTTATCCGCTGCGGTTAATGCGTAATAGGGGTATGAGAGGAGAGTAAGATGCTAAAGCTAATGATGAATCCCAATTTACGGATTGAAGAAAAGCTTGAGCCAAGATTTGAGATTTTATTCCAAAATAGAATAGACTACAAAGATGAGCCGTCGAAATTAGATGCTGCCCAAAATACCGCAAACGAACTCGCGCTTTACCATGAAAGTAAGAGGACAGTCCAGAAACTTTTTCAAAAAAGTAAGGAACCGCTCCTAGTTGTCGATTTCTGCGCCGGCACAGGATTGTTCTCTGAACACATCCTGGAGGTGGCAAATGTTGGTAAGGTCGTTTGCGTGGACACAGACGATCAGTTCCTTGATGCTTCACGCCAAAGGCTTACAAAACATGCAAACATTGAATTCGAGTTTCGTAATGAAGATGCCACAACTTTTAGATATCCTGAGAAGGTGGATCTCATCTTGATGGGATCGGCGTACCACCATGTACTTAACGAAGAGAAGGTACAGTTTTTGAAGAACGCTAAGGAACTATTAAAGCCAGATGGCCATATCCTGGTGAATGAAAATTTTTTACCACCATATTCCAATTCGTTAGAATCGTACCGGGAGGCGGTATACCTTTTCTATTCAGAGCTTATAAAATATCTCGAGAAAATGGGAACGCCGGATAATGCCGTTGACATAATTAGACAGGTGGCATGGTACGGATACCAGTATGATTATGAGTATAAGGTGTCGTACAATGTGTTCCATGACCATGTTAAGAAGGCTGGATTGAAAATATCTCGCAAGATTAGGGTTTGGCCTCATAAATACCCTAATGCTTTTCCTAGCGATAATGTTGGAAGTTTCGTTGTAGTGGTTGGTATGCACGAAAGAGTCCACCGTGAATTATAAACAAGTACTAGTAGATCATATTGTAGCGCAGACGGTTGCTACTGTCATTTCTTCCGAGCGGTTCTTCGCTATTGCAGAATCGCCATATAGTGCTCTTCCTGATCTTTACGATGACTTATTTGAAAGAGGGTTGGTGGACCTGATAGATAAACCAAATGGTCAGACGGAACTAAATCGTCTCAACCGTTCGTATTACGATTTACTCGCAAGAATACTAACGTACCATCTGGCTCCGCTTGGCATCCACCTGGTAGCCATACCATGGAAAGGAGAGTACCTTCATTCTTACCGTAGGTATTTTTCTCCCGAAAAGGGTGTGAGCAAGGTTTTTTCCGATTTCATTAAAGACTGGTGTGATAAGTGTAGTACTCGGAGGGGACACGTTAATGTTGGTGGCAGGCAAGTCCCACCAAGATTAATTGGCACAAGTGTCAGAAAGTTAACAATTAAAATCACTAAAAAGGATCCTACTTCATTAGCTACTGCATTTACTAAAGAGAAAGTGGACTTGGAATTGTTCGTTTTCAAAAGGGCAGACGAAGATGTTTCTGTGATCAAAACCATTTGCGAAAATGTTTTTGAAAGGGTTGAATTTATACGAAATAAATTTTCAATACTCTGGCAATGGATTGTGGTTCACGAGGGAACAAAGCATTACGATGAGGTGGTTGAGGGGAGACCGGAGAATTACCTCATAGATCGCTTGCTGTGTTTAGTCTTGGCGACGGTTTCAAAACATGAATCTCTTAATGAATACGATCTTACCCATCCGTATTTCCAAGAAATCTTTTATGATCCTGGTAAGAAAAGATTCTGGACAAGATACCGGCTAGCTTATCACCAGATCAAAGGATTGGTTGAAGAAGGGAAATTGAAGCCCGATGAGGTTGCTCTATTAAGTGTGAAATCGTACCCGACGACCTCTTACACACCAGCTGTTATCTATGCAGGTTTAGGCGGACCAATAGGTGAATGGACTGAAGAATCATTCGGTGAAGACTATCCGACAGATCTTTTGAAAGTCGAAAGTAAACTCTGGGATAAAACGGACTACAAGGGTTATCTCTTACCACTTTCAGAATTTGGAGAAAATAGATTTGCTGTCACATTAAGACTTTTGCATTTGTGGAAACCGGAGCGAATCGACTTTGCAATAGCGGAAGAAGCATTAAAGTTGGTTGCAAAAGACTACAAGTCAATGTTTTTTGACCTTGAAAGAAGAGATGTTGAGCAGGCGTTGCAGGAAAACCCTGATAAAGATATGAGCAGCGCGTTCACAGTACTTGAGCGGCTTATGCACGAAGAAGATTCTCCGGCCAGCATCAAGGAAAGAGCCACCGTTAAAGGCATTGAGACCTTTACCGATAGGCAACGCAATCTTAACATGCAACGTTTGAACAGCGCGCGTAGAGCAGCAATCTCTCAGGTCATGGCTCGCAACATGTCTCACAATATAGGCTCTCACGTCTTGGCGAATCTGATCAAAAAGGAACAAATTGAAAACATCGACAAGGTTAATATCTTTGATGAACAATGCAACAGTTTTCAACAAATCAACAAAAAGGAGCTTTCCACCGAAGGGAAAATTGACAAAGATAAAGCGATCTCGTTCTTCAACGTCTATCTAAAAACAAGAATGGATTACCTTGCTGATATTGCCACAAGTGTCCCAACCCTTTTAGTGAACAAGTCGATGTATAAGGAAATCCTGTCTGGTTTCGACAGAAACCGTCTTCTATTGAATTATATCAGTGGGATCAACCAGTTTGCTTATAGGATTACTTTGTGGGATTATCGACAGGGTCAACAACTTGAGATAAAAGATAACGGTCTGTACCCGCCAAAAGAAGACCTGCTCGTTGCGATACCCAACGATGTTTTGGGTTGTCATGCATTCTATGTGATTTTGGAAAATCTCATTCGTAATACCGCTAAGCATGGCGGAAAACCAGATGACAGTAGTGAGGTAGAATTCAAAATTGAGTTTAGAAATTGTGAGGCCGATAGTTCCTTGTATGAAGTCCTGATCCATGACAACTGTAAAATTACTGCCGATTCAGCACTTGATCGAAAAGAGTTAGAGGCATGGTCAAAAGAATGCAATGAAAAGGATGCTGGAAGTAGTGTGGACTTGGACACACCCATAGGTCGGCTTGTTTATAAACTTAACAAAAGATTAAACGACGGCGTACTAGATCGGGGGACTCTTAGGCAAGGTGCCTGGGGATTAATTGAAATGCAGGTCTCTGCCGCGTACCTTCGACAGATTGCACCTGAAGAGGTGGATGAAAGAGAATTCCATGTTGACGTGTGCTCGAATAATTGTCAACCCAATGCAAGCCAGATCAATATAATTAAAGCCGTAAATGTAAACGGATGTCTAGGGTATCGTATTCATCTAATGAAGCCATCAAACTACCTAATCGTTGGAGATTTTGGGATTGATCAAGACCGCAGGAAAAAGTTAGCGGAGGAAGGGATTTGTGTGTTGTCAAGCAACGAATTTGATCCAGAAAAATCGGTGTACCCGCATCCCTTTCTACTCTATGTGGATAATGACAACCTAGGAGCCAAGATCGAGGATAATAGAAGCGCTCTGCCATACCGCGTAATGCCCATTGATTCAAAACTTAAAAAGGTGGTAGAGATCATTAGAGACCGGAAAGGAAATTTTTTAGGATTGGTAGATGAAATAGTATGGCCTCAATGGGCAAAGTCATTTCTCAAGAAACACGACATTGCGAAACTCATATGCTCTCCTCTAAATGATGGAGAAAATAAATTTCAATTTTCTACTGGTGAATCGAGTGGAAAAGATATAGACGCAGCATTTCCTCCACATGGTGAAAAGTGGAGTGATTTAGAAAAAAATTGTCAGTATGTTGAACCATTATCTTCCAGAGTGAAGACCTCTTTGCCTAATTTTGATTTTGATAATGGCACTTTGGTATTTAGACGTGTTAAGGACGAATCGGTCAAAAGTAAAATCGCAGAGTTTGTCGCGATGAAGATTGCTATAATAGATGAACGCATCCAGAAGGCATTGGATTACGAATACAAACCCAAAAATCAAGAACCTATAAAATTTGGTTCTATATATGAGAAAACGAATCGGATTGTACCTTCTGCAAATGAGTTTGATTTGAACCAGTTTGATTTCACCCAAAAACGTAACGATGAAGATCTAACCGTTAAAGAGAAAATTGAAAGATGGCTTGCCACAAATCTTAAATCGCTAGATGTACTTATTATACATCTTGGCATTATAGAGAAGATACTAAAGGGTGCTGATACAAACGACACAGCGATAGAACGGTATTTAAATGACAGAGTAAAATGCCACAATGAGAACCTTCTTATCGTTATAACTTCAGGCAGAGGGCAACCTCATAATCTTCCTAAAGAAGAACGTTTTGTCAACGTCTCATCGGTGACCGAATGTTTGGTGGATGATTTATCTAAGTACAAGCTGACTAATCTTGTGCTTGCAGCAAGAAAGCTGAGGAGCTGAGAGTATGGGAACAGCCATGGTTTTAATCGTGACAAATACACAGAAATTGGAGGATGCAAACATTAATGAGGAATCTCAGATTGCACTTGGCTTAATATCCAACAATGATGATATCTTAAAGCAAAATAGTCCACTCGGGTACGAGGCGTCGCTTGGTAAGTTTGTTTCCCTTAAAAACACGCACGATATTATTCTTGTCCATGAGAACATGGCACAGCAACAGATTATAGCGCACAGCGTTTTTAAATCCCTTCTCGAAAATGCGGACCCTTTGGTAGGTGTCGTTCATTTCGCAGCCCAAGACATGAGTACTTTTATTGAGAGTAAACTTCGACAGGGAAAGAGAACAGACTTGCAGCTTGTTCATCATGGTTCGGATAGCCTGCCGACACAACTTTTCAATGTGCTGTGCGATAGGCAGATTTCAGACAAAAAGGGTGAAATTTTAAAAATCCTTAAAACCGATTTTACACTAGAATTCAAACTCAAACTCTTGCACCAGCTGCATGTTCCGCCCAATAACATTTCAGATGCTGAAGAACGCTGGAGTAAACTCATCGAACTCGTTAAAGCAGACGAAAGAGAAAGCGGTAATCGAGAGCAGTATGAAGAAGCGTGGAGGAGTCTCAAAAAAGGATATCAAACATTAAAAGAGTCCGATGAACAAAAATATGAAGAAAAATACATGGAGTTGCTTGCTGTGTTTCGTAATAGGTTAAATTTGATTAGAGAATAGACTATGGCACGGAGACACGATTGATGTACAAGAATCGATTTGGACCGCAAAGCAATCAAAGCAGAGCGCCTGCCAAAACTAGGGCTGACAAATCGTCCCCATCTGTAGTGATAATTGATCACAACAAACCATTCGTCGAATTCCTCGTCCAGCGGTTTAAGGGGCTTGGATATAATTCGCAACCTGTAATTGGGGCAACTTCAGATGAAATTCTTAATGCGTTAGCGAAGGTGGCAGGAATTCGAGCCATATTCATAAATATCCATCTGAGACTCAGCGACCGAGAAAAATTACAGAGTTGTAAAGGGATTGATTTGGCGAAGCACATTAGACTTACCCAATCTCTGTCGGACGATTTGCGCAGGTGTCCTATGGTCATCTACTCTTTTTTCCGGATTTGGGTCCTGCTAAAGACTGATCCAAGAAATGTATTCCTCACTTCACCAGGCATTTCTGTAATCGATGCCACACAAGTTATTCATTTAGAATTACGCAACCATGAATTGCACATCGGAAAGTTTAAATCAAAGGTGACTCCTTTACGCTCGCTTTCATTGTTGACACCTTATCTCAAGCTGGACATGTCGGAAGCCATAACTCTTGAAAAGCATAAAATAGCAAATTGGTGGGGACCGAGTCGCCTGTTAGTCGGGCACAAAATTTTCGTGAATGATCCACAAAGTCTAGATATACAATATGCTGGAAAACAGCTTCAAGATAAGTTCAAAACTCGCAGCGAGGATGTTAGCTCAAAAGAGATTATGTTCATAAATGAACAGTCTATTAAGATTGGATCAAACGAACGAGAGCACCAAATTGTTTCGTACCACGATGGCGTTCAAGGAATTTCCGATACACTTAATAAGATGGTTTTGGCAAAACAACCCGGCGTAACTGAGCGAGACAATCTGAAAACGCTGATAGATAATCTTTGTTCGACGAATGGTATTCCGGGAGTTCAGAAGAAATTCAAGGGCGTGTTGTATATAGATGATGAGATTGATAATGGATGGCTGGATGTTCTTCACATGCTTTTGGGAGAATCATATGTCAAGGCTATAAAATCTTTCGATGAAGCATCAGAGGCGGTAAGGTACACTAATTTACGTGAATACCTTTTGGTTTTGCTTGATCTTAGGCTGCAAGGAGAAACTCAGAATAGATATTCCAATATCATGGATTTCAGCGGAGCCAAACTCCTGAAATTGATAAAGGACCCCAAGCGTGGTGATCCAAGTATGCCAGTAATTATATTCACCGCCTCTTCTCGAATCGAAATCTTGGAACAACTTACCGAATTGGGAGCCGATGGCTTCTGGTCTAAAGAAGGTTTACTGAATTCACCCGATGATGCGTACAGTTTTCGTAACTATTTAAAACTTAGAAGATTGATTTACGAGGCACTTGGCCAGGTCCGCCTGCGTTTAGTTTGGGATAAAATAAAATCCCTTGAACAGAGGACAATTGATGCAGATACGATGGCTTATCTGTATGATGCCTTTTCGTTTCTAAGAATGCGAAAGAAAGTGTGGAACTCCGTCTCAATCAGCAACGAAACAAACTTTGGAGAATCCATTCTTCACTCGTATTTAGCGGCTGAAAATCACTGCAAAGAATTGGTTAAAAACCTTCCTTGGGAAGAGCCATCAGTAGTCCCAGGTATAATTGAAGGCGGTTTTAAGAATATGGTCACGGCATTGTCGAATCGTAACGTCATTAATCTAAGTCATGAAAATGCTTTAATGGCACTGAGTAACTTACGGAATACGGTCGCTCATTCTTCGAGTGAAACGACTGCGACTTTTGAAAATGCAATCAATTCAATAAACCATGTTATTACGTTCTTATTAGCAAAGGGGTAAGAAAAAGCAATAGAGGAAAGCTGAGTGTGACGCAATAAGGTGAAGAAATCAGAATCTAAGGAACAGCGTGTAGCAGAGTTCTCGACTCAAAAGTCGCAGATACTTTTTATATGGAACACATATCCATATTCTATGTCCTTGGCAGATACTTTTGGCAGACAATCTTTAGCCCTCTCCGAAAAAGAAGTTGCCGACATCGACATTTCTAACTGTTCTTTTATAGTAATTCTTGCGGAACTAGATTGGAATGGGAAGAAACTTTCCGATTTTTACGGAGTGGAAATTTTGAAAAAACTTCGTGCAGAACGGCATATGACTGCGCAGGTTTTATTCTGTTCGTTCCTACCTGAAGAATACTTTTACTTGCCCACGCATCATGGACGATTTGATATACTTAAAACCTCAGGGCATCACTTCTGTCAGCTTCCCGCAGACTTAAAGACAACTCTATCTAAGCTGAACATGGAACCGATCGACATAGAGACCCTAGAGGACATTGTGGATAGTACTTGTGGTCTCAAAGGTCTGTTGTTTGAAAGGATCCATGATCTAAAGAATTCCGTCATGATATCCGAACAACATCAAGCTATGCCACTTGAGAAGTTCAATCAAATGATCACTGATGCCGTTGAGACTGCCAAGGGAAAGATTTCAAGTTTGTTTTTTGACGACACAGGAGTCTTACGAGTCTTTAGCGAAATAGTTAAGGAAATAAACTCTAAAGTGAAATCTGAACAAGATTACTCATCGGTGACAGATATTATAAGTAATTCCGAGGGGCGTTTGCAGGTGCTTTTGCCGTCTCAAGAACAAAAGACTGTCTCTTCTCTGACAGGAGAGAGGCCTCCATGGAAGATTTTGTTCGTTGATGATAAGGAAGTTAGCCGCCAAAGGATACGTGAGGAATTTGAAAAACGAAACATCACTTGTGAAATTGCCTGCACAGCGGAGGAAGTTTTTAAGATACTTGATGATGATGTTGGCAGAAATTTGATTACTGCATTGATTGTTGATTACCGTCTCCTTACCCCTGACGGGCGATGGCAGGACATGCAAGGATATTCGATTATACGGAATGTCCACAGTAATAAATCAAACTTTCTCGCATACTTCGGGTTGACATTCGCAAATCGAGAGGCCCTTCTCAGAATTCAGAGCAGGTATCAGATACGCGTCGTCCAATGCTCGAAGGAGGATTTAACCTCGCCCGGAACATTCAACATGTTCGAAAGAATCAAAGAGGAGGCAGAAAAGACATATAAGGCCGTTTGCGGCCTGCCAACTCTTGGAGCTTGGCACAAAAAAGCAAGAAAAAATGTAAAACCATTGAAAATGTACTATCGTGTTCACAGGGCTTCCGTTGACTACGAAGACGCTGAGAGGGAAATAGATGAAAAATCCCTTGGATACCTAAACTTGATTGAGAAATATGAGGATAGCCCGGAGGTTCCATCGGTCAGTGGTAATTATGAATTTCAATCTGAATTAGATGAAGATGTTGATAGCCCGGAATCGATAAGAATTTTTAGAGAAAGACTCATTGGCCGAAGGATTGCAATCGGTCTCTATGTAAAGCTGGGCTTCCCGCGCAAGAAAATTTTTTATGCAATGCAAAAAAATCCACAATTGAATTTAGACGATATTCCTGTGGAAGATCGAATCAGTGAGGCTAGTGTAAGTGCTTTGCTTTCAACTGCATTGGCATTTTCAATCGATGATATCCCCGATCATTTACTTATCGAAGAATATCAATGGTATCACAGAATTTTGAATCCCCACATAGATGTGTTAATTACCAGATTGTATAAGTCACTTAGTAACCTTTTTACGGTTTTTCAAGATCAACTGAAAAGTAATGCTATTGACCCCGATCCTTTTGCAGGTATTTCAATTAGCGTTAACAACTTTAAGACCGCAAAAGAAACAGTAAGATTAGGGTTTGAGGCTGCAAAACGAAATGAAATGGTGACATTCTTAACTGAGCAATTGCTTGGGCTTTACAGAGATCAGAAATTTAGTGAAGCTCTTAGGTTTAGCGGGATTAAATCTTTGCTTGAACGTCATGGTGTAGGCAAAAGCAACGACATCGAAAGTGGTACACTATATAAACTTGGGGTTAATGAACCTGATGATGACCCTAGCTGACTGAGTCATATTCAAACTAGATTCCTGTGACTGAGATGCAACCGGCACATCTCAATCACGATTCATTGTAACCCATTATTACCGAGCACCTTCCTTTTTCTAACTCCGCCACAATCCGAACGGGATCTTCTTAGCAAATCTCCCATAAAAACCTCTAATATCGCACGCCCTTTGTCGGCGAAAACAGGTTTTCATAAGTACTGTCAGCCAATTGAGGCTAATTGCGCTTAGCCTAAAATGTATGCGTGGATATAAATACGCAGTAAGATCATCCGGCTAACTCAGCTAATTAGTCGATTGTCATATTAGAATTACGATGGACCACAGAAATAAAGTGAACTGCAATAAGTCTTAAGGAGTTCATATGGACATTGTAACCGACATTATCTGCTTCAACGCCAGGAATGAAGCAAACCTGGACGATAGGGTGTTCAATCTTGCAGCCACGTTAGGCGTTGTGGCACGGATTATCAGAGATTCTTCAGGGGAACTCTCTGTCCACTGCGAGGCCAGCGAAAAAGCTATGATGGCATTTATGATCGCTTTGATGAACGAGTTATCGCCCCTCTCGTTTAGAATAACCTCTGGAAATTCCTCGCGATGCGACTATTCCCACTTATGCACAAACGTTGAGCAAGTCAATTTTATTGGGAAAGCGGTTTAAGTGGAACTCTCAAGTGGAGCGGTAGGGTGGAAAACGAGCGGGGGTGATTATCCCCCCGCTCGAAAAAATTTGTCCACGAGAGATAACTAAGAAATGGAATGAAATGCAACATTTTCAGTCCGGCAAGACTACAGAAGGCAGAAAGTGATTTCGGGATGTGGTATGATTGTGATCTTTGAAGATGGTAAATCAAGGAAGCTAACGACAGCTAATCGGTCAATCTGTTAATTGTGATCAAAGAATAGGAGATTAATTCCATGAAAACGATTAGAACTTCAACAGCGCGACGCGCAGGTAAACGAGATGGAAGACCTTATCGATTCACGTTCTCACCGCCGTTTAAGGAACCAAAAACAAGCAACCCGCCTATTAGTCAATCGATACCAGTTGAGTACGAAAACTCAATTCGTGGTTCAGCTGAGGCATCCCTAGCTCGCGTATCCAAAGCATGGCATGGTGAGGATAAAATACTACATGCGAATTTTTGCAAGGCGGTAAACCATCGTCAGACCCTTCTTCACCTTTCAGAAGAGATTCGACGAGATTATGGGAACGCCAAAGCTATAGTGGAACGGTTGCGAACTATTATCGAAGGTTTTATGAATCCTCGCTTAAGTCCAAGGTGGGGTACGTTCTTCCTTCTCGCGGTTGGAATATCCGAATTTTTCCTGAACTCAAGCGCTTTTCAAATCTTGGGTGAAGCACGCCTGATGACTTTTGGGATCGCCGCGGGGATGGGATTGGGGTTGCCGCTCCTGGCTCATTTTTGGGGAAAGTCCCTGAAACAAGAAAATCCAACTCCCATGGATCTAAAGATTCGTGCGTGGGCACCGATACTTGCATTTATTCTAATTGTTTCCGTTTCTCTCATCCGTGCCATGTATTTCGCTGGTACCGTCGGCGAACTATCGGGATTACATCCATGGCTTCTAGCGATTCTGCTCATGGGGATTAATACTTTTCTCTGTGCTCTTGCGGTCAAAGTAGCGTATGAGATGTCGCGATCTCAGGAAGCAGAATATAGAACAACTCGTGATAAGTTGTTGAAAGCCGAAGCGAGGTTTATGGACGCATCCGAGAAGGTTGCAGCCTTGAACTCTAATTTGGCTTCGGTTGAGAACGAGATTATTGAAACGCGGCACAAACGGGAGAAAAGGTTTCAAGAAGTTCATGACGATAAAGACGAGATCATCGCAAGCTATCGCTTCTTGGTTGAGACTTATCGGCGGGCGAATTTGACTGCTCGCAATGATCGTCCACTTTGTTTCAACTACGCACCGATTGACCCGGCTGTTCCACCAAATCTTGTAAGGATATCATGGAACTGTAACCCGCTCGATATAACTATGGAGGTAAATTATGCTTTCAAAAATAGTGGTGATGGCACTGATAACAATATCAGTTCTATCTTGCTCCCAAGTCGCGCAAAGGACCAATAACGAGATCGTTTGTGTACTGTTTGACATCTCAGGGAGTACCAACAATCTCCCGATGCGGCGAGCGTATGCTTACAATCTCAGAATGGTTTTATCGGAATTGAAGCCAGGAGACAGGCTGATAATCGGGTACATTAATTCGAACTCGCAAGAAGTTTTGACTCTTCCAGTCAATATAGAACTTCCGACCTATACCGAAAGTTGGTTCGATAATCCTGAGATTGACAAGAGAGAAAAAAGAGAAACCCTGCAGTATATCGCAGACACTCTTCGGTTCGTTGAAGCGAGCGTTGACTCGACAATCGCAGTCGGTCGTTGCAGTGCCGACAGAACCGATATCATAGGTTCTTTAAAGCTTACCCAACGGTTGTTTGAGAACTATCCTGATTACGAGAAAATTCTAATGATAAATTCAGACATGAGAGAAGATGACGTATGGTACAATTTCGACAGAAAAGATCTTTCTAATGCCAGGGTTGACAGGATTATCAAAGAGCTTGGGCAACGTGGATTAATAGCGAACTTAGTCGGTGTGAAAATCTACGTTGCCGGTGCTTCGGCTAGGACTATCAGGCGTTATGATGAAATAAAACATTTCTGGTCCCAATACTTCCGAAGTGCGGGTGCTAATTGTTCGGCTGCAGATTACGGAGCGGCCCTTATTAGGTTCGATGAATGAATTACTTGATAATTGAATACAAATAACAATGTAAGGAGGGGACAACACATGCTCACATTTATACTGCTTCTTTTTTTCCTGATGATCCCCATAGTGCTCATTAAGCTCTTCAAAGGATTCTTTGGCGTCGTCTTGGGCTTGGTTCGACTGTACTTATATCTTTTTCTTTTGCTATTGGTCATGGCACTTGTAACGGCCGGGTATTTTGCTTCATCACGTTCAGCAAGTATTCACGAATTCCATGAAGCGGGTCAGTTTCCGCCCCAAGGCAATATCGAGGATTTCGCAAATGAATTATTAAGGAAGTACTACAATCCCAATTACCATGTTGCAACTGATGTGGAAATGCGGTGGTCCGATTATTATCTCGATCATATTCAGAAAGAGCGCAAAAAATGGGACTATTATCCCTACATCGTCGTTGGAAATTTCACCGGAAATGGTCGCCATGATATTGCAGTTTTTGCGGTTATGAAGGGAAATAGGTTTGTTCACAGATTCATTATTTTCAATTCTAACGATTGGTCGCATCCGTATGATTTGGGTAATATCGCGGACGGCATAGCGCTGTTTCCTAAATCCAATATTAGTAGTCATTGGGAAAATCACCCTTTGGACATGAGACATGATGGAGTTGTGACCTTCAAGTTCGAAAGCTCTGCAATTTTATGTTATTGGGACGGAAGAGAGTATAACAGATACTGGATCAGTGATTGAGTGGTTCTAAGAGTACAATTCTTGAAGCAAAAAAGATTCTAAGTCATGACACAAATGAAACGCGAGTCAAAATATCAAAAGCAAATGCGGCAGTACATCAGGTGCCCTAAATGTGCCAAGCGGGCAAGGAAAACCGGCCGCAGTGTGCCGGTTATCGCAGATTGTGCCAACATAGTCTCCCTCGAAAGACGCCTAACCGAATATTTTTGCCTCACCTGCACTCTATGGTTGTGCCATGATACTTACACTAACCTCATTTTTATAGGTCACCTTGAAGCGTCAGCCCAATTCCTAAAAGAGATTCTGGAATTTGAGCCGGATGTTTCCCTCGAGTGGCGCGACTCTTAAATAAACAAGCTGTGTTCTATTTGATGACCATGAGCTTCCTTATGGAAACAAAATTCCCGGCAATCAACTTATAGAAGTACACTCCGCTCGGCAAGTTACTCGCATCGAAAATCACACGGTAGCTTCCGGCAGGCTTCTCTTCATCGACCAGAATCCGAACCTCTCTTCCCAATACATCGTAAACCACTATCATGACATGAGACTTTTGGGGGAGGTCATACATGATGTTTGTCGATGGATTAAAAGGGTTTGGATAATTTTGGTAAAGCGCAAATGATTTGGGTAATTGGTTTGAATTATCCACAGCGGTGACTTTATCAGAAGTTCTGAACGAAAAACTACTCAGAGAGGAAACGACGGTGTATCCGTCCGTTGCCGTGACTGACCAGTCATAATTCGAAGAAACATTCAAAACCGGCATGAGGTTGCTGGTCAAAGACGTGTCCTGCAAGTTTGTAAAAGTGGTGTCTAATCCTGTGCCTTCCAAGTGAAGGGAATATTCAACGGAGATGCCTGCGATAGTTGCTGATCTCGACCAAGAGAATACAATTGGTCTTGTTGGGTAGAAAAGTTGGACCGTATCGTAGTCGGATGGCGTAAAGAGAGTAACAGGTCTGAGTGTCGTGTCCATCATAGCAATGCTTCCCGTTGGCTTACTCCAAAGATATTGCGATGTTCGGGCTCTTACCCAAATTGTATCTGTATGATTCCAGCTTAATTCATTAGCCTGAACAGTGACGATCCCTTTCCCGAAACTTCCGCTCGTTGGCGTCATGGGGATTCCATAGCCAAGCGCAACGGCATTCGGGTTATTGCCGATAACAACCTCGGCTGCAGCAATCGATCTCGTGGGATACATAAGTTCGGCAGGTGCGCTCCATCTCCCCTGATCGTCCTTGACTCTGAGGTGAACAAACTGCCCCTGCGATAAACTAACACTGGACAAATTAAATGGAACATTTGCGGCACTCGTGATGGACACGGACGTTCCGTTTCCCGCTCCGGGATCCGGACCCACGAAGTACTCGACATAACTGACAAACGCTGATCTATTTACACCGGTACCTGTGAATGTTATCGAACGTGGCACGCTCCATATTCCATTAGTGTTCTTGAATCGGAAATGGATCAATTGATTAGTCGCTAAATGCAAATTCAAGATAGCACTGGTTATCGTAGTGGACGGACTCGAAATCGATATGGGTGTTCCATTTCCAACACCCGGGTCACTCCCGACAAAATATTCGCCGACAGTTATCTGTGCTTGCCTTGGAATTACCTGCGCATTGGTGGTAATG
>DATJAY010000013.1 GCA_035515795.1 Candidatus Acidiferrales bacterium
AAATTTCCTCTTGAAGGAATTTTTTTTTCGATGGCTGCCTGCGCAATCGGCGTGAATGCAACTAGGAGTCCCGTGATGAACGCGGACTTGGATGAAGTCGTATATTTCAAACCGACCGTCTGGAAGGCAAATCCGATCATCAGCAAAAACCCCAGGAACAGGCCGCCCATCAACGTCGCCCTGTCCATCGAAAAATAATTTTTCCGGTAGATCAGCGGAAAAACAACCGACGCGATACCAAACCTTATTGCAAGAAACATCAGCGGGGACGCGCTGTTCAGCGCAAACTTGACGACCGCAAAAGTCCCGCCCCAGATAAACGTTATCGAGAGGAGAACTAATTCGGCTTTACTGAACCGGGACATATCTCGAGATAATTCGGATCAGTTCATGCCTATATATGATCGCAACAACGGATAGTATGAATAAAACGACAGTTATAACCATGGGCTTATCAGTGAGAAGCGCGTTCGTCGGGCTTTCGCCGAGCCGCGTCTTATGAATGAGATACATATACCTGAAGATTCCATAGACCACGAAAATGGTTGTGAATATCAAAGCCTCCGTGCCGAACGCGCGCACTGTTCGCTCCGAGACAGTGTAGAGCGCATAGGCGATGATTACACTCGCTGCCGAAACTGAAAGAATCTGATCTATCAGGCTCAAATCGTAATCCTCCAGGACTTCCCGCGTCGAAGGCAAAGCAGAATGCCCGTCCGATTCGCTGCTCATGTTAAGGAATTCGCTCCTTCGTTTTGCGACACCGAGGAAAATGGAGATGAAAAGAGTTGTCATTATGAGCCAGCTTGATATCTTAACATCTATGGCGTAACCGCCTGCAACTATCCGAAGAATAAATCCTGCGGCAATGACGAACACGTCGATGAGAACGATCTTCTTTAACCCGAACGAATATAGAAGATTCATGATGATGTAAAGGACGATCGGGATTGTCGCGGTCCAATGCACACGGCCGGCGAATAATAAAACGAATGATACAAATATCAAGGATACGGCGATTGTCCATCCTTCGCTTGTGTTGACTGCTCCTGCCGCAATGGGGCGGTTCTTTTTGATGGGATGGAGTTTGTCGAGCTCTCTGTCGGCAATATCGTTGATTATGTAAACGGAAGACGCAGCCAAACAAAACGAAAAGAAGGCGAGCGCGGAGCCGGAGAAAAGGGAAACGTTGAAAAGGTTTTTCGAAAAGATGAGCGGTACAACCACGAAGACATTTTTGACCCACTGCTCGGGTCTCATCAGTCTGAGGTAGTCAGGAATTCGTTTCATTGCAACAAATCTGATGAAAGTTGAACCGCCCAATATCCCGCAAAGACGGTAATTGACTATTATGCATGTAGCATGTTCTACTTAAACCAAGAAACTTCTTTGGCACAAAAAAGCCGATTGTAGATTGGTTTCATCAAAGTACTTTTCATTATTTCATCAGCCATTCAAGAGCCTCGGTTTTGTCAGAGAAAATAAATAATTGCGACCCTCTGTTGTGTGCAACGGTTTCAGAAAATTTGTTGATCTGATCTTTTTTACCTATCACCGCCAATTTTATCCTGAAAGAAAACAACTTCGCTATCAACTCTCCAAGAACAAAGCGATCGAAATTCGGTATAATTCCGTCCTTCTTCGTGATATCGACAAGCAGTTTGTGAATCTTGTTTTCCATACAGTGATTATATATTTCTTCAATCATTTTCTTCCCTTCGTCCAGGGAATAAATGCCGGTAATCTCAAAGTATGAGTAATCCTCTTTGGTTTCTTTTAAGCTATATTTCATTTTGGAACTCTTCAACATTCTATCTCAACAATAAATTAGAGAATCAAAACATTTCCAAAAATGCGCTGCGGCGCGTCGAAAAGTGTTCATCCGGTCCTCGATTGAGCATGTCATCTGACTATTGCAATACACACTGATTTTGTACCACGCAGCGGGAAAGCCAGACTCCTGTTTGTGCACCAACAAGGTGCCTCCTGTTCGCACAGTAAATTTATTTCTTCTATCTATGAAGTGCAAACGAGTTTTCCCCTTTGTTATTTGGGTCGGGCGAAATATATTTTGCCATGCTCCTGTCGTATCTCCTGATGTTTCTCATAGCGGTCTTTGCAGGATTTTTCGGTGCCCTTGTCGGAATCGGCGGAGGGATCGTAATCGTCCCTGCATTGTCGGTCATCTTCCACCTTCCTATCCACACGGCGATTGCCGCGAGCATAGTTTCAGTGATCGCCACCTCGATCGCCGGCGCGCGCTCGTACGTGGATCAGCAAATTACAAACGTGCGGCTCGGTATGTTTCTTGAAATTTCGACCACGCTTGGCGCACTACTCGGAGCGCTGATCGGCGTCATGGTACGCGGCTGGGTTCTTGCTTTGACATTTGCCGCGCTGGTTTTTTACATGGCGATAATTTCGTTCAGGACTCGTAAAACCGAAGACAAAATGATTCGGGCCGGCGTCTATGGCGAAGGAGTTTCCAGCGACACAATTTCATTATCTCTTAGATTGGCAGGCAACTATCATGATGCCGCGATGCAGACGGAGGTTAATTATATGGCGACGCGGACGGTCGAAGGAAGCTTGATCTCATCGTTTGCGGGCATTGCGTCCGGAATGCTTGGCGTTGGCGGCGGAATCATTAAAGTTGCCGCGATGAATTCACTCATGGGAATTCCGATGAAAGTCGCCGTCGCGACGAGCAAGTTTATGATCGGCGTTACCGCCGCAATCAGCGCTGTCGTCTATTTCATCGCGGGCGGAATAAACTTTTATGTCGTAGCTCCTGTCGCACTTGGAACGATGCTGGGCGCAACTCTAGGGAGCGCAGTGATGAACAAGCTCCGGAGCCGCGTGATCAAAACGATTTTCTTCGTTCTCATGCTCTATCTCGGCTATCAAATGCTCGCGAGAGGATTGTCGTCGGGTTTCGGCATTAATCTGCCGGGAACATTATGAATGGTTTTTTGAGATCTCACGAACGGCAGGTTGCTGAACTGGACCTCAGTCCCGACAAATCCGAAGTCCAGTTCATTAATAGAATTGTCATGTTCATTCTTTCCACGGGTATGTACGCCACCGTTGCATTTTATCTAATCGGATTATTTCTACTTTTTACAAAAGGAGATCCGGTGCCCGAGATTTCCAAACAGTACTTCAACTCGTTCGGATCATTTGTCTCGGGCATTTACTCATTCAACCCGCGGCCGTTTTTTTATCTTGGCACAATCTCGCTTATTCTCACGCCGGTCAGCAGAGTATTGATTTCGATCTTTGCATTCTGGAAAGAGAATGATAGAAAATTTGTCTATGTAACTGCCATGGTCTTTCTGATAATCCTTGCGAGTATTGTGGTCGGAAGTATTTTTAAGATAAATGTCGGATGAATCGGGTAGAAAAGTGGCAGGACCGCTGAGGCATCCCTGAAACGCGGAGGTGCCGGCAAAGAATATGGCGCGAAACCGGAGGAATTACATTCCGCTTTTTTTGATTTTGACCTTTGAATTTCATCCTCATAATTGCTAAAATGTTGTCTAACTAAGACTTACATCGTTGAAGAAATCGACGAAAATATTCATGTGGACGATTGGGATCGTCCTTGCTTTAGGCATTCTGATGATTGTCATTATAATAATGTCGGGAGGCGGAGCCGAAGAAGGAGAGTACGATCTTTCCGGGAGCGGGCAGAGAATTGCCGTCGTAAATATTACAGGTACGATTTTGTCATCGAGAGAAACAGTCTCGACACTGAAGAGCCTCGCAGAAAGTCCGAATGTAAGCGCAATCCTTCTTCGCGTCGATAGTCCGGGCGGCGGAGTTGCGGCGAGCCAGGAAATTTATGAAGAGATAAAATCGATTCGCGATTCCGGAAAACCGATCGTTGTGTCGATGGGTGCTCTTGCTGCGAGCGGTGGCTACTACGTCAGCTGCGGTGCATCAAGAATCGTGGCCAATCCGGGTACGGTTACCGGAAGTATCGGAGTCATCGCAACGTTTCCGAATTTTACAAAGCTGATGGAGAAAGTTGGGTTGCAGATGAACGTTGTAAAGAGCGGGGAATATAAAGACGCCGGTTCTCCTTTTAGACCGGCGACTAAAGAGGACGAAGAAATTTTTCAGAATGTTGTGGACGACACCTACTCTCAATTTCTCAATGTAGTTTCGTCGGAAAGAAAACTCCCTCTCGAAAAACTGAGAAAGTTTGCCGATGGACGTGTCTTCACCGGCGTTCAAGCCTTGAAGCTGGGTCTGGTGGATACCCTCGGTTCTTATGAAGATGCGGTCAACGTTGCGGCGAAACTCGCGGGAGTGAAAGGGAAGCCGGTGGTCGTAGAAGCGCACAGACAAAGGACGCTTGCCGACCTTATCTTTGGGGATCTATTCTCGAATCTCCATTTCTTCGAGAAGGATTTCATCGAGCAGCCGATATTACAGTACAAAATGAATTAGGAATGGGTCTTAACTGTTAGCGATCCGCTGTTTGTTAAAAACTAATAACAAATGGCTGACGACTAAAAAGGAGAAACGATGAGCGTTACTAAAGCTGATATTGTCGAAGAGATAGCTCTTCAAACCGGTCTTACGAAAATTGAAACCATGGCGGTTGTCGAAGGCTTCCTTGCATCGGTCAGGAATTCACTTGCAGAAGGAAAGACCATCGAGATAAGAGGATTCGGCAGTTTCAAAATCAGAAAGAGAAAGGGACGAATGGCGCGCAACCCCAAGACGGGACAGGCATATCCCGTCAAGGAGCAGTTTGTGCCGTACTTCAAAGTGTCGAAAGAATTCAAGGCATTTGTGGACGAGCATCTCGGGAAAAATATTCCCGTCGAAAAAGAAACGGATGGCTCGCATGTGGCCGGAGAGGAAGCGGCGCAGAAGTGACAACAGTGTTTTGTCCGCATTGCGGGACAGAATTGTCGAGTGAATACAATTTTTGCCCGAAATGCGGTACAAAACTTCAATTGGCGAGCAGTCAGCAGCCGGCAATCAGTCAACCTTCCGTTATTACTTGTCCGACGTGCGGATTTCAAAACCCGGTCGGAAATAAATCGTGCGAATCTTGCGGCTCTTATCTCAAAAGTTCGGAAAGGAGCCAGTCGGAAATCTCGGGCGTGCCAGTGGCTCCTGTAAATATGCCTGGACCCGAACCACCCCGCTCGGTTGAAGCATCTTCCAGGAATGAAAAGCGCAAGGAGGTGAAATCGCAAAGTTCAGTGGCGCGATCACAGCAGAAATTTCGTCTCACCACGACACAGGTAGTATCTATCGTAGCCGCCGTACTGCTCGGGTCGATATTGGTTTACGGGATCGTGTCCACGAAATCGGTCACTCCGCAGCAGGATAACACGGCAGGTCTGGATGCGCAGCAGCAGGCAACGGCAAACCAGCCGAGCGCGGATGTGCTCCATGAAATAGATCGTTTGAGGCAAGTGGTCGACAAGAATCCTGATGATCTAGTCTCAACTCTTCGACTCTCCAATATGCTTCAGGACAACGGGTTCTACGATCAGGCGGTGGTTTATTACAAAAGATATCTCGCAAAAATTCCCGATAATGTTGATGCGAGAGTCGACTATGGGGTGACGCTTTTCGAAGGTGGTCATACTCAAGATGCAATCGAGCAGCTGACTCAGGCGCTGAAGATGAACCCGCGACATCAAATAGGTTATTATAATCTGGGCATTGTGTATTTGAATGCCGGAGAGTTTGACAAGGCGAATGCCGCTTTCAAGAAATGCGTTTCGCTGGATCCGAACAGCGACATCGGAAAAAAAGCTCAGCAAACGCTCGAACAACATGCAAACCTAAAAAATTAGGAGGTGATGTAATATGCCGAGTGGTAAAAAGAGGAAACGTCACAAGATGGCAACTCACAAGCGCAAAAAACGTCTCCGCAAGATGCGTCACAAGAAAAAGATTCGTTAGTCAATTCAATATTCAAGCTGCGGTCCGCCGAAAATACTTGGCGGACTTGCAGATCTGATAATTCATAACTAACTGGCTTAGGTTTCAATGAGAACTTTCAAACGAGTTTCACTATTCATTTTTGTCTCAACATGTTTGATATTAGTATCCCAAGCTGCTTTCGGCTGGGGATTCTGGGCGCACAAAGTCATCAACAGGGAAGCTGCTGCCTTACTTCCGGAACCGTTGAAAGGTTTCTATGAGAAGAACCTCGACTACGTTGCCGAACACGCATCGGATCCGGACCTTCGGAGGGACTTCGACAAGAGCGAAGGTTATCGTCATTACATCGACATCGATCGTTACGGCTCATATCCTAATTTTGACGTTCCGCATTCTTATGAAGATGCCGTGAAAAAATACGGCGAGACCACTGTGATAAAAAATGGCACGGTGCCATGGACGGTCGGATTGGCGGTTGATAGTCTCGCAGCGGCGATGAAGACGGGAAATATCCCGCTGGTGCTTCATCTCTCGGCCGATCTCGGCCACTACGTCGGTGACATGAACGTGCCGTTGCATGTGACTCAAAATTATGACGGGCAGATGACGGGCAATATCGGGGTTCACGCGAGATGGGAGAGCGGGATTCCGGAACACTTCGGTGAGAAATATGATTTTGCAGGAATCGACAGTGTGTTCTATATTAAGAATCCGGTTGAGCATGCGTTTGAAATCCTGAATCACAGTTATTCATTGATCGATAGAATTTTCAGAGCCGACAGCATGGCAAAAATCGGGATTCCGCGCGATTCGCTCTACCGCGTGGAGGAAAAAGATGGTCGAAAAGCATATATTTATTCCGAGCGCTATTACGACAAATTCAATATAGAACTGGATGGTATGGTAGAATCACAGATGAGACGAGCGACAAGAGAAGTGGCCTCATACTGGTACACAGCCTGGGTGAACGCAGGTAAACCTAAATTTTGGTGAGAAATATTTCAATGAAATCGAAGCAAGTTCAAAACCGAATTTATTTGACAGAAAAAGAAATACCGAAGAAATGGTATAACATTACATTTAACTTGAAGGAGAAACTTCTTCCGCCTCTCGATCCACAGACGCGTCAGCCCATAGGGCCGGATAAGCTGGCGGCAATTTTCCCGCAGAGACTGATCGAGCAGGAAGTCTACGACAAGCAATTCTTGAAAATTCCGGAGGATATTCTGAAGATTTATTTGAAGTGGCGTCCGACTCCGCTTGTTCGGGCCACGAGACTCGAGGAGATGCTCGAGACGACGGCGCACATTTATTACAAGAATGAGTCGGTTAGTCCGGCGGGAAGCCATAAGCCTAACACAGCTGTCGCGCAGGCGTACTACAACAAGCTCGAAGGTGTCAAGCGTCTTGCTACCGAGACCGGCGCGGGTCAGTGGGGAAGTGCGCTTGCATTGGCGTGCAATTATTTTGATCTCGGGTGTAAAGTCTTCATGGTCAAATCATCGTACGACCAGAAGCCTTATCGTCGCAGCATGATGCAGCTCTGGGGAGCGGAAGTTACACCGAGTCCCAGCGAAGAGACGAAGTCCGGCAAGGAATTACTCGAAAGAGATCCGAACTCACCCGGCAGCCTCGGGATGGCCATCAGCGAGGCGGTTGAAGTGGCTGCGAGCGACCCCGATACGAAATATTCTTTGGGAAGTGTTTTGAACCATGTTCTTCTTCACCAGACGATCATAGGCGAAGAGACGATCAAACAGCTGGAGAAAATCGGAGAATTCCCGAATATTATAATCGGATGTGTGGGAGGGGGATCAAATTTCGGAGGGTTTTCATTCCCGTTCATACGCGAAATTCTGGAAGAGAAACCGCGTGCCAAGAAGATGAAAGTGATCGCAGTTGAGCCTGCCGCCTGTCCCACGATGACGCGCGGGGTTTTTACTTATGACTATGGCGACACCGTCGGTCTGACGCCGCTTCTTCCTATGCACACGCTCGGGCACGATTTTGTGCCTCCTGCGATTCACGCAGGCGGATTGAGGTATCATGGTGTATCGCCGCTCATATCCGCGCTGGTGAACCAGAAAATAATTCACCCGGTTTCATATTCTCAAAATGAAGTCTTCGATGCTGCCGTGAAATTTGCAAGGAGCGAAGGCATAGTACCTGCACCTGAATCGTCGCACGCGATCCGCGCAACGATCGACGAGGCTTTACGCGCAAAGTCCGAAGGAAAAGAAGAAGTCATAGTTTTCAATTTGTCCGGTCACGGTCACTTTGACATGAGCGCCTACGACGCTTACCTGCAGGGGCGGCTCGAGGATACTTCTCTCGATGAAGATGAGCTTCAGAAGTATTTGAGTCAGCTGAAGCATCAAGGGATCGCTGATTGAATATGGTTGGCACTGGTTCTCTGCGATTTCTTGATCGAAGATAACGAATTCTGAACAGACCGGACGTTAGCCGATAGAAAGAGATAGTTCGGGCAGACTTGTTCAGCCTCGGTTGCGAAGATCATTTGAATCACTTTGCAGCAAGTTTTTGCGTTATCGGTCTTCTTGATTTTTACTCTATGCGTTGATAACTTAAAAAAGCGTTTAAAATAATGGGAGGTATATCATGGCACACGACGACAACGGTTTGACCAAGGGTTTGTTGCTCGGCTTTATCGCGGGAGGCGTGATCGGGGCAGTGACCGCGTTACTGCTTGCGCCTAAGTCCGGAAAGGAACTTCGACAGGATATCAAAAAGAAAACAGACGAACTGAAAGAGGTTGCTCAAAATCAGCTCCAACAGGCGCGTGAAAAAGCCGGCGATCTTGTAAATGAGGGGAGAAAGCGCTCCGAAGAAATGATAAGCCAGGCAAAACAGCGAGCGGAGACTCTGCTGTCCGATGCCGAAAAAGTCATCGATCAGGCAAAGGGCGAAGGGAGCAAGCTGAAAGCAGCTTTCAAAGCCGGCGCGGATGCTTTTCGCGAAGAGAGAAACAAAAATAGTTAAAAGGCGGCGACATGACATTTGTTTATATAGCGGCTTCGATTGCTTTACTGTCATTCGCAGCCGCGAGCATCTACATGATAGTTCTCATGAAGGACGCCAAGCAAGTGCTCAATCAGGTAGAGGCTTCGGTCAAAGAAATATCCGATAAATCTGGCCCCCTTCTCGAGAATTCCGGAGTCATCACGGGAAAAATCAGAGAGATTGCCGAGAACGTCGACGGTGAAGTCACAAGTCTGAAGGGGGCTATGGATTCACTCGTCGGTGCAGTCGATGACCTTGTCGAGTTTGAGCGAAAAATCAAATCGAAAATCGAAGGACCAATCTTAGACACCGCGGGCATTGTTGCAGGAATTACAAGAGGAATAAGAACTTTCCTGCGGGTACTTAAAAGTTAATATTATAAGCCGAACGAAAATTGCATCCTGTGAAGTTCGGCTTCCCTGACTTCTTGTTCGGCAAAAGGAGATTCTATGAAGGAGTATCTTTCATCAAATATAAGAAATGTTGCCCTGGTAGGCCATGGCGCTGCAGGCAAGACCACCTTCGCGGAGGCTGTGCTTTATGCGGCCGGCGTCACGAGCCGGATGGGTTCAATCGCTGAAGGGAACACGGTTTCAGATTACAACCACGATGAGATTGAAAAGAAAATCTCGATAAGCACGTCGCTTCTTCATGTTGAATGGCGGGATTTGAAGTTTAATATAGTTGACCCGCCAGGCTACCCGGATTTCCTGGGTGAAGTGAAAGCGGCTTTAAGAGTTTCCGACGCTGCCCTGATTTTCGTCAAAGCCGTCGAAGGTATTGAGGTCGGGACGGAAATCGATTGGGGATTTACCAAGGAATATAAAAACCCGTCGATCTTTGTCATCAATAAAGTAGATGCCGAACACTCAAGCTTCAAAAAGGTTTTTCAGCAGATTCGGGATAAATTAACCCACGATGCCGCAGTGGTACAATTCCCGGCGAACGAGGGATTGACTGCAGACAGCGTGGTTGATGTTTTGAAATTGAAGCTGTTAAAGTTTGATCGAAACGCAAAGGGGAAGTTTACCGAGAGTGAAATTCCGGGTACTCTGAAAACTGAGGCGGAAAAATATCGCGAGGAGCTGATCGAGCAGCTTTCTGAAACGGATGAGGAATTGCTGAATACCTTTCTAGAAAAGGGTGAACTTACTGAAGAACAAATATTGTCGGGGTTGAGGAAGGCAATTGCAGAGCGAAAGATTTTTCCCGTGTTCGCGGTTGCAGGCCAGCAGCTCGTTGGTGTAGCTTCGATTCTCGATTTCCTGGCTGATTACGCTCCTTCGCCTGATGTCGTGCCGCAGAGTATTGCGTATAAGGCGGGAAATTCTAAAGAGGAAGTGAAAGTTCCATGCAGCCCCGGCGGCGACACCGCACTTTTTACATTCAAGACAATTTCTGAGCGCAACATAGGTGAGCTTTCTTTGTTCAGAGTATATTCGGGAATAGTCATGCCGGGTATGGATCTGGTGAATCAAACGAATGGAAAGAGCGAACGGCTCGGAACGTTGTACGTGCTGAACGGAAAAGATCGGAAAGAAATTTCGAAAGTAATAGCCGGTGATATCGCTGCGGTTGTCAAGCTGAAGGATACCCACACCAACAATACGCTTAGCAGCAAGAATTTTCCAGTAGTGCTGAAAAAAATAGAATTTCCTGAGCCGATAATGCGCGTGGCAATCGTCTCCAAGAACAGGCATGACGAGGACAAAGTCGCTTCAGGACTGCACGCGCTTCACGAAGAAGATCCCACGTTTCTCATTGAAGTCGATCCTGAATTGAGCCAGACTGTTCTTAGCGGACAGGGTGAGACGCATTTACAGGTCGTGACCAAGCGGCTCAAAGAGCGCTATGGCGTCGATGTCGACATGGTCGAACCGGATATCCCTTACCGCGAGACTATCAAAGGTTCCATCCCCGACTCTGAATACAAACATAAGAAGCAATCGGGCGGACGCGGCCAGTACGGTCACGTACATTTAAAGATAGAGCATCTGCCGCGCGGCGGCGGATTCGAGTTCGTCGATGCGATTGTGGGTGGAGTTGTGCCGGGAAGGTTTGTTCCCGCCGTTGAGAAAGGTGTCGTTGAGGCAATGGAGCGCGGCGTGGTGTCGGGTCATAAAGTTGTCGACGTAAAAGTGACTTTGTTTGACGGGACATATCATACCGTAGACTCGGATGAGGTCTCTTTCAAGATAGCCGGTTCGATGGCATTCAGAAAAGGCTTCAAGGAAGCCAAACCGATCCTCTTGGAACCAATTTATGAACTCGAAGTGGTCGTGCCGGATGAGCATATGGGAGACATAATGGGCGACATCTCCGGCAGGCGCGGGAAGATCATGGGAATGGAAGCGGAAGGAAGTAATCAAAAGGTTCGTGCACAGGTTCCGCTGAAAGAGCTGTACAAATACGCGAACGTGGTGAGAAGCATGACTCAGGGACGCGGCGTCTTCAAGCAGAAATTCTCCCACTATGAAGAAGTTCCGAAAGAGGTTGCCGAGAAGATTATCTCCGAAGCACAAAAGGACAAAGTAGAACAAGAGTAAAGTGTAATTCTTGTTTTGAATTCTGAAATTCAGATTTAACATTCACAATTTAAAATTTAAGATCCTCCTTTATGCAGCGTTTGTGGTCGCCGTGGCGATCAAAATATATTGAATCGATCTCTGAAAAGAATGACGGAACGCAGAAGAAGTGTATCTTCTGCGAAAAGTTTTCAGAACACGATGACGAAAAAAGTCTCGTCGTCTATCGAGGGAGCCTTTCGGCGATTGTAATGAACCTTTATCCGTACAACAGCGGCCATCTGATGGTTGTCCCGTTCGCTCACAAGGGAGACTTCGAGGATTTAACGGATGAAGAAAATGCGGATGTGATGAGACAGGTGAGATTAGCGGTCAAACTGCTTCGGATGACCTGCCATCCGGATGGATTCAATTTCGGCGCGAATCTTGGGAAGGTCAGCGGCGCTGGGATCGCAGAGCACGTGCACTTCCATGTTGTACCACGATGGAACGGCGACACCAACTTCATGACGGTTCTTGACGACACCAAGATCATCTCTGAGGAGCTTCAGGACACGTACAAAAAGTTCAAGGCTGCTCTCGCCGCAATGAAGCCTTAGAAATAGGGCGCAAAAGGGGCAAATCTTTCAGTCTTTGCGTCTTTTCTATCCTGGAATTTCAAACTTCGACATTTTTCGTCACGGACAAAAAAGGTAAATTATATAAAATCCAATTTCTTGCTCCATTCCGGCATGCATGGACGGCAGGCCGGGAGATACGTGATCTAACGTAGAATAAAAATGACAAAGAAAATCTTATTTATTTTCGGCACTCGCCCTGAAGCCATCAAGATGGCTCCGCTGATAAAAGAAGTCGAAAAGCACAAAGACTTCGAAGCGAAGATTTGCGTTACCGCTCAGCATCGCCAAATGCTTGATCAGGTTTTGAAAATATTCGACATAAGACCTGATTACGACCTCAACATCATGACGAACAACCAGTCCCTCTTCGAAATTACCGCAAAGATCATCGTGAGAATGCAGGACGTCATCGCTCGGGAAAAACCCGACATCGTTGTCGTCCAGGGAGATACGACCACGACGTTTGCTGCATCGCTCGCAGCCTTTTATATGAGAACGGTTGTGGTACACCTCGAGGCAGGACTGAGAACGGGGAACAAGTTTGCTCCTTTTCCCGAAGAGATCAACAGGCGAATAACGAGCACGATAGCTGATATCCATCTTGCACCGACACCCTGGGCGAAGGATAATTTGCTGAAAGAAAACATTCCACCTGACAATATTTTTGTAACGGGGAACACGGTAATAGACGCACTGTTCCATGTTGCCGAAAAATTAAAAACGACAGGCTCGAACTTCGACGGACATTTCGACGGGATAGACTTTTCAAGGAGGGTGGTGTTGATCACCGGACACAGGCGGGAAAATTTCGGGGAAGGATTCAAAAATATCTGCAACGCGATAAGGGATTTGGCAGCAAAATTTACGGACGCAGAATTCGTTTATCCGGTTCATTTCAATCCGAATGTCCGCAAACCCGTGAACGAAATCCTGCGGGGCTTCAAGAATGTGCATCTTACCGAGCCACTCGGCTACGAACCGTTTGTCTACGCGATGGAAAAATGTTATCTGATCCTTACTGATTCCGGGGGCGTGCAGGAAGAAGCTCCGTCGCTTGGCAAACCGGTTCTTGTCATGCGCGAGACGACCGAACGCCCCGAGGCGGTCGAGGCAGGCACGGTCAAGCTTGTCGGAACTGATCGAAAAAAGATCGTCGACAATGTTTCGATGCTGCTCACCGATTCAAAAGAATACCTTGCGATGAGCCGCGCTCACAACCCGTACGGAGATGGAAAAGCCTCGCGAAGGATCGTGAAAATTTTTGAGGATTATTTTAAGCGAGAATCGATCGGAAAAATTGGAAAATAAATTGTCGCTTGTAATTTTTGATCTTGACGGCACTCTTGCCGATACTCATCAATTGATTTTTGACAGCTTTAATTTTGTGATGGGCAAGTACAAGTCTGTCGAGTTGAGCCCTCAGGAAATTATGTCGTACTTCGGTCCACCCGAAGAAGTGTGCATAAAGAATATGATCGGCACAGAAAACTTCGAGGGCGCGTGGCACGATTATCTTGATTATTATGAAAGACATCTCGACGAGACCGTCATATTCTCCGGCATCCCAGAACTTCTTAATGACCTGAAAGCGTTGAAGATGCTCTTGGGTATTTTTACAGGGAAGGGTAAAGAGACGACGGAAATGACCTTGAAATTTCACCGCATACGGAGCTTTTTCGATATCGTGGTGACCGGGTCGGGCGTGAAAAATCACAAGCCGCATCCTGAGGGTGTCGAGCTGGCGCTCGCGAGATTGAATGTGCATGCGCAAAAAGCCGTGGTTGTGGGTGACTCGATGGCTGATTACAAAGCGGCGGTCTCCTCCGGCACGCACTTCATCGCCGCAATGTACGACCCGTTTCTCAGAGCTAAATTTGACGGCATCGATTGCAGACGTGTGAAATCCGTGCAAGAGCTTTCAGGGATGCTGCTGCATGATGGAGCGCGCTAGAACTGCCGATGGATTTTAGTCGATTCGATAAGTATCATAAAGTTCTGTTGGCGGCCGCATTGTTGATAGCGCTTCTCACTTACTGGAGATTTCGCGAGATCGACGTGTCGGAAGCTTATTCATATGTTGCCCAGCAGAATGTGATCCATCCAATTCTTCAGCAGAGTTTTGCGCGAATCGCTTCCTTCGAAACTCGGTCCATGGTCTGGGATTTCTTCGGCCTGTTGGGCAGAACATTTGTCCCTGATTCAATCATCGTGGTACGCCTTGCGGGGCTTCTGCTTACAGTTCTGAATTATTTCCTTCTTACAAGACTGTTGAACCAAATTCTCGATCAGCGCTTTTGGGGATTTCTAGGAGTGTTCTTGGTATCGCTGTCGCCGTTCATGACCGTTGCCGCCGTGTCCGGACTTCCTGCAGCGAGTGCCGTGACCATAACGCTACTTTATCTGATTGCGCTTTATAAAAATCAATATGTTTTTGCCGGAATGCTGTCGGGAATCGGAGTTGCCGCGAATTTGCCGGGATTGATTATGTTCTTGATATTAGTACTCGACCTCCTGCAGAATTCCTTGACAGGAGACCTTCGAGCGGCCGGCAAGAAAAAGATCATACGGGAAATCTTATCTTCTGCAGCGGGATTTCTCGGAGTTATTCTGGTCGTGTTTCTTTATTCGGCTTACGCGGGAACCGCAAGACTCTCTTCAGTTCCTTTGCAGGAGCGAGATGTGCCATGGTCGCTGCTCGGTGCTGTTCCGCTCGTTGTCGTCGGCATCGTGGACATAGCAGGTATCATATATTTGATCGCTGCGAGACGTTTTGACATTTGTCGGATCCATTTTCATACGTTGATGCTGTGGATTTCGTTCGGTGCATTGTGTGTAGTTCAACCCACTGTGTTGAATCTCTCGACGGCATTCATAGTGTCCTCTCTCCTTGCAGTATATTTTGTACGGGGATTTGCCTCAATCTGGAATTTGAAATTCTTGTCGGTTGAAACTTTTGTTTTTCTTTTTGTCGTATCTTTCTTGTTCTCGGATATATATGCCAACAATAGGTTCCTGGGAGAAAAGGTTCTTGCCGATTGCAGGGAGAAGACGCAAGCGGTGAATGAATTAATAGATTCGCTCAAGACTGTTGACGATGATTCGCAGATTGTCAGCAACTTTGCGCCGTCGGAGCTGTCTGTGCGGCTCGTGAAGCCGGTTTTGGAAATCAACGGTGAACCATTTCCGCTGGAAAATGTAAATATCCCCGGAAGAAAGACCATATATATCGTTGACAAAATTTCTAAAGTGGATTCGTCGTATCGAGGATGCAAACTGCTGGTCAGGACTAATTATGAATTCGAGGGACACGAACATTTTGTCGAAGTCATCCAATGCGAGGGAATGTCAAATGAGTGAGAATGTAAAGATTGGAGTTGTAGGTGTCGGTCATCTCGGACAGAGTCATGCCCGGCTTCTCAAACAAATAGGGAGCGCAGATCTGGCCGGCGTTTTTGATATCGATAAGTCGAAGTCGCAAAGTATAGCTGCTGAGTTGAACGTGAGATCGTTTGGCTCTGTCGAAGAAGTGCTCAATTCGGTGGAAGCCGTTTCGATAGCAGTCCCGACAAGCGTTCACTACGATCTGGCAGCAAGATTTATCGAAGAAGGTAAACATTGCTTCATTGAGAAGCCGGTAACTTCGACGGTGGAAGAGGCTGAAGCCATCTGCAGGCTGTCGAAAGAAAAAAAAGTGAAAGTGCAGGTTGGTCATATCGAACGGTTTAATCCGGCGGTGTTGGCACTTTCGAATTTAAAACTCGATCCAATGTTCATAGAGTCGCATCGTCTTGCACAGTTTAAACCGCGGGCGCTTGATGTCGCCGTCGTGCTCGACTTAATGGTGCACGACATCGATTTGATATTGAACTTTGTGAAAAGTCCCGTGACGAGCATCGACGCGAGCGGAGTTGGAGTCATTTCAGACACTATCGATATCGCGAATGCAAGGATCAAATTTAAGAACGGTACGGTTGCTAATTTGACCTCCAGCAGGATTTCGCAGAGGCAGATGAGGAAGATGCGGCTCTTCCAGCGTGACGCATATATTTCGTTAGACTTCGCCGACGGAATCGCGGAGATCTACCGCGCTGTAAAGCCCGATAAAGTAATGCCTGTCGGTATGAACTTAGGGACCATTGGAATCGGAGATTCTACACGCGCAATAACCTACGAGCAGCCGGAGATTTCTCAAGTGAATTCGCTGAAAATGGAACTGGAGCTTTTTGTCAAGAGCATCATTGACGACACCCCCGCTGCGGTGAGTCCTGAGGAAGGTCTGAAGGTCCTTAAAGTTGCCGACACAATCCTCAGACAAATAGAAGAATCTAAAAAAATCTTGAATCTTTGATCGAACGAAATGCTGCGCCGTAAAGAGCATAAAATAGATAATCCTATTCTTCTTCAGATAGGGAAACTTGCCGACAGCATCGGGATGCAATCTTATGTTGTGGGTGGATACGTTCGTGACCTAATTTTGTCCCGGAAGGATACATCCGGGAGGACCGAAAGCAAAGACATTGACGTGATGGTGATAGGCGATCCGATTTCATTTGCAAGAGAGGTCCAGCGAGAGTTGAACGCGACTGCATTGGTGGTGTTCGAAAAATTTCGGACGGTGCAGATGATAGTCGGCGACGTGAAAGTGGAGATAGTCGGTGCGCGTAAGGAAAGTTACGATGCTGATTCACGAAAGCCTCATGTGAAAGAAGCGACGCTTGAAGAAGACCTGTCGCGCCGGGATTTCACGATCAATGCGATGGCAATAATGTTGAATCCGAAATTCGAAGCCCGGCATCCAAAATTGGATGTGATCGATCCTTTTGACGGGAAAGGTGCTCTTGCGAAAAAAATGATCGATACGCCGCTTGATCCGGAGGAAACGTTCAGCGAAGATCCCCTGAGAATACTTCGCGCGATCCGGTTTGCCTGCCGCTTTGATTTTGCCCTATCGCCGCGGGTCAAAGAAGCTATCGTAAAAATGAAAGATCGACTGGGCATAGTTTCGCAGGAAAGAATAACCGAAGAGTTTCTTAAAATAATATCTGCATCGCGTCCGTCTTTAGGATTGAAACTTATGCAGGACACCGGCGTAATGACGATTGTGTTCAAAGAGATAAGCGATATGCCCGGAGTTGAACAGCGGCAGGATCATCATCATAAAGATGTGTTTCTACACACGATCTGTGTTGTGGATAATCTCGCCCAGAATTCGAACAACATATGGCTGCGGTTCGCCGGATTAGTACACGACATCGCGAAGCCGGAGACAAAAAAATTTGTCGAGGGTGTAGGATGGACATTCCATGGCCATGACGAGATCGGCGCACGAAAGATAAAAAAAATTTTCCAGCGCATGAAATTTCCGATGGACAGTCTTCCTTACGTAGAAAAACTCGTTCGACTGCACCTGCGACCCATGGCGCTGGCAGTGGAAGGCGTTACCGATTCCGCTGTCCGCCGGTTACTTTTTGACGCGGGCGATGACTTTGAAGATTTGATGAAGCTTTGCCGGGCTGACATAACCAGCAAGAACAGGGCTTTGATAAAAGAATATTCACGGAATTATGATTCGGTTGAACAGAGGGCCAAGACAGTCGAAGAAAAAGACAAGATACGAAATTGGAAACCGCCTGTGAATGGCGACGAGATAATGGAGATTTTTAGATTGAAGCCGGGAAAAGAGGTGGGCATGCTGAAGAAAGCCGTGGAGACCGCGGTGCTCGACGGGATAATTCCGAATGACCATGATGCCGCGCTGGAGTTTTTGAAATCGAAATATGAGAGAATCCTGGCAGAAGGATGAAACAGTGATTCATTTTATCCGTCTAAATAATGGAGGCATAAATTCAAGCCGCTCTATTTTAAATTCTGAGGAGTTATTAGATGATTAAAAGAATAGTGTATATTTGTGCAATTGTTGTTTTCGCATCGACAGCATTCGGACAGGACAACAGTACGCCGAGGCAATTGTCGCTCGACGATTGCATAAAAATCGCTCTTGAAAGAAATACAACAGTTTTACAGTCACAATATCAGGCGGAGAGCCAGGATGCCAGAGTTCTCAGCGCCTATGGTGGATTGTTGCCGTCATTAAACGCCAGCGGAGAATTTAACTACACCGACCTCCACTCCCCGCCGGGTTCTTACACCGTTGGTACGACCGTGATACAGACTAATGGAATCAGTATAAACAGACGCTACTCGGCTGGGGTCGAGGCAAATTACACTTTGTTTAATGGATTTGCGAATTATGCGACGGTGAATCAGGCGAGCTCCGCGAGTCAGGCTGCGGATTTAGGCTTTGGACGCTCAAAACAAACTGGCGCATATCAAGCTACTGTGAACTATTTGGCGGTCTTCAACGCAAGAGATCAGCTGAAAATTAGTCAGGACAATCTTACCAGGGATCAGCAGCAGCTGGAAACGATCAAAGAACAAAATAGCGTCGGCTCCGCATCACTTGCTCAAGTCTATCAGCAGCAATCCGTTGTAGCCGCCGATGAATATTTGCTCGTGCAGGCAAAGAATACTTATGATCAGGCGCAGGCTTCTCTTAAATTTTTTCTCGGCATTCCCGTTACAGATAACGCGGTTTTTGCCGATTCGACCGTGAAGAGTGACATCGATACCACGGAATTTGTACAAATAAATCGGCAGTTCAGCGAAACCGCAGCAGTAATAGATAAAGCACTTCAGGCACGTTCGGATTATCAGGCAGCAGTTGCAGATCTGAATGCTTCTAAATCGTCTTTGACAATCGCAGAGGCAGCGTACTCGCCTGTGATCAGCGCCTCTCTGCAGTACGGGATATACGGACCTGAATTAGCAAACAGTGGAATTAGCCAGAATAAGAATTTATCTGGCTTACTCAGCGTCTCACTCCCGATCTTCAACGGTTTTCAAACTCAATCGAATATTGAAGAAGCCGGTGTTGCCGTAAAGTCATCGGAACAAACTCTCGATGCCGCGCAGCGGCAGGTGGCGCTCGATGTATATCAGGCTTTGCTTAATCTTAACGCTTCCGAAAAAGGTTACGAAGCTGCTGTAAACTCAGTTGCGTCCGCCAAGATCAATTTGGAAACTGCTCAGGAAAAATTCAGGATCGGCGGAGCTACACTTCTGGATGTCTTGACTGCAAACGCGCAATATACACAGGCATTGTCCAATCAGGTCATTGCTGCTTATACTTATATTCAGGCAAAGAAACAGATAGAGTACGCTATCGGAACAATAAATTATTGAGGTAAATAATGGCAACTAATAGAAAGAAAAAAAGAATTTTCATTTTATCCGGGGCCGGGCTATTGGTGGTGATCCTTGTTGCCGCAATAGTTATCGGCGGGAAGAAAGAGCCCGTCATAATGGTCCAAACTGAAAAGGTTGTTCGCCGTACGATCACTCAGGTAGTTACCGCTTCGGGCGATGTTGAACCCAAGGTGCTCGTGAAAATCAGTCCTGAGGTAAGCGGTGAGATCGTAGACCTTCCTGTGGTGGAAGGACAGCGAGTAGACAAGGGACAAGTCATCGTTAAGATACGTCCGGATACATATATCGCCCAGCTCCAGCAAAGTCAGGCGAACCTCCAATCGATGCTCGGGCAACAGGACTTAGCCAAGGCGAATTACGACAACTCTTCTTCCACGTATAAGCGTGCGCAGGAGCTCTACAAGAAAAACTTAATGAGCGACCAGGATCTCGAGTCTGCAAAGACTCAATATGATGTCAACAAAGCGACATATGAGTCTGCCAAGGCGAATGTCGCGTCCGCAAAAGCGCTGCTTGACCAGACACAGGATGCTCTTAGTAAGACCACCATTCATGCGCCGATGGACGGAATCGTGAGCGTTCTCAATTCGAAACTCGGTGAGCGTGTTGTCGGCACAAGCATGATGGCGGGCACTGAAATCATGGACGTAGCCGACATGAAAAGCATGGAAGCCCAGGTGAACGTCGACGAAAACGATGTGGTCCTCGTTGCTGTCGGCGATACTTCTACGTTGTCCGTCGACGCTTTTCCCGACAAGAAAATAAAAGGAGTCGTATATCAGATAGCATCTTCCGGAACCACGACCGGTGCTGGGACGCAGGACCAGGTGACAAACTTTTTGGTGAAAATAAGAATTATTCAAAGCGAGGTCGATTTGAAGCCGGCAATGTCGGTGACTGCCGACATCCAGACGGCAACTCATCTTAATGTCCTCTCGGTTCCGATCCAGAGCGTGACGGTAAGGATGCCGAAGGCATCGGAAGGCAAGGGACAAGGTGAAGCGTCGAGCGTTAGCGATTCAAAGGCAAATGCAAAGCACGAGACAGTGAACGAATGCGTGTTTATCGTTGACAAAGGTGTCGCAAAAACGGTGACGGTAAAGCGGGGAATTGCAGACGATAATTATGTTGAGATAACCTCGGGGCTAAAAGGTGATGAAGAAGTAGTCAGCGGCAACTTCGTCGCCATCAGCCGGGAACTTAATGACGGATCGAAGGTTAGAATAGATAATAATAAATCTATGGCGACAAAGGCGATCGGAGGATAAAATAATGTCGGGTAATGTTATTGAGCTGATCAAGGTAAATAAAGTTTACGACATGGGTGCAGAAGTCCAGGTCCAGGCACTTAAGGACATAGATCTCACTATCAAGAAGGGAGAATACGTATCGATAATGGGACCGTCCGGTTCCGGGAAGACGACGCTCATGAATATTCTCGGCTGTCTTGACACTCCGACCAGCGGCAAATATCTGTTCGACGGCGTAAACGTCAGCGACATGGATGACAACGAGCTTGCGAAAATTCGCAACCAGGGGATAGGATTTGTATTTCAGACTTTCAATTTGATTCCTCGCTCTGACGCCCTGCATAACGTCGAACTCCCTCTGATCTACAGCGGAGTTCCGGCGGCTGACAGAAAAGAACGGGCAAAAAAAACGCTCGAAATGGTTGGTCTCGCCGAGCGTGTCCATCATAAGCCGAATGAGCTTTCCGGCGGGCAGCGCCAGCGTGTTGCGATCGCGCGGGCACTTATTAATAACCCATCGATTATCCTTGCTGACGAACCGACGGGGAATTTAGATTCGAAGACAGGCGACGAGATAATGTTGTTCATGGAGGAATTGCACAACAAAGGGATCACGATAATTCTTGTCACTCACGAAGAATACATCGCCGAGCATTCGAAGAGAATAATCAGGATAAGGGATGGAATGATAGAAAGCGATTTGCCGTTGGAAAAGAACGGTAAGGTTCACGCATTCCACGAGGCGGAAAAGGTTCATTAATGTCCTTTTTGAGCGAGCTACAAGAAGGTTTGAAACTCTCGTTCGCCGCATTAATGGCCAACAAGATCAGAGCGGCACTGACGATGGTCAGTATTTTTATCGGTATCGTCGCGGTGACACTGATGGGCGCGGCAATAACGGGTCTTACTAACTCGTTCAACAAGAGCTTTCAATTCATGGGTGCCGATGTCCTGTATGTTGACAAATGGCAATGGGGTTTTAGCGGCGGAGAATGGTGGAAGTATCGAAATCGGAAAGACCTGAAACCTGAATATGCCGAGAGAATACAGAGAGAAGCGACGTTAGCTGCCGCTGTTGCACCGGAAACCGATCGAAACGGGATTGTGAAATATAAAAATAAGGTTGCAAACAACGTCGATATCGTGGGGACTACTGCGTCTTATCCGGATGTGACTAACATGAGCCTCGACGCGGGAAGGTTTTTCACCCTTGAAGAAGATCGCGGGAATAGACCCATGGTAATCATAGGCGGTGACGTCGCAGATGCCCTTTTCCCCAATCAGGATCCGATAGGACAGTCGATCAAGATTAACGGTTTATCTTTCCGCGTCGTCGGTGTCAGAAGTAAAGAGGGAAGTTTTCTCGGAATGTTCAGTCTTGATAACGTTGTATTCATTCCCATCGGACAATTCCAGGACATTTACGGAACTCGTTTTTCCGCCACGATAGATGTCCGAGCCTCTAATGAAAAAGACTTAGATGACTCAAAGGAAGAGTTGAGAGGAATAATGAGAAAGATCAGGGGTCTGGCCCCCTATCAAGAGGACGATTTTTCAATCAATCAACAGGATCAATTCACGAATGCGTTTGATCAGATGATAATGTATGTAGGAGCGATCGGGATCTTTGTTACCGCACTTTCTTTATTCGTCGGCGGTATCGGCATTATGAATATAATGTTCGTCAGTGTTACTGAACGGACGAAGGAGATTGGAATCAGAAAGGCGCTCGGTGCGCCGAGGCGCGCGATCCTGGCACAGTTCTTGCTCGAAGCGGTATTGATTTGTTTAAGCGGAGGATTGATTGGCCTCGGAGCTTCATATCCGCTGAGCATGCTCGTTGACAAAGTGCTCCCTACGTCTATGCCGGTATCGATTGCAATCACGGGAATCTTGATATCGCTCGTGGTTGGTGTCATCTCAGGAATTGTACCCGCGCTGAGGGCATCCAGGCTCGATCCGGTTGATGCACTGCGATATGAGTAACCAAAAATTGTGGATGAAGAATTTGAACTATGAATAAGAATTTCATCTTGTCTGAATGGAGAGAGAGTTTTGCGATGGCGTTGTCCGCCATACGAGCTAACAAGCTTCGCTCAAGTCTCACTCTGCTTGGAATCGTTGTCGGCGTCTTCTCGATCATTGCGGTCAACACGGCTATGACAGTTCTTCAGGACTACGTAGTATCCAAATTGAATTCCATGGGCTCAAACACTTTTATGGTTCGGAAGTTTCCAGCTTTCTTTACGGACTGGGACAAATATAGAAATCGAAAGGATCTCACCTATGAACAGGCCATGGAATTGAAGGAACGCGCTACGCTGGCATCGAGTGTCGGCGTGCTGGCAGGTAAGTGGGGGAAGATCGTCGAGTATCGTGACCAGAAGACGAATCCAAATGTGAACCTGTTGGGAATTACCCCCGATATTTCTACGGCGCGGAATGAGGTGATGGAGGAAGGAAGATCGGTAAGTGAAAGCGACGTCGAGACGGGACGTCTTGTTTGCGTTCTCGATCCAAATTTAGCAAAGGCTCTGTTTGTCCACTCCGATCCGCTTGGAGCAGTGGTGACAGTGGACGGTATCGGATACACCGTTGTTGGGGTCATTGAAGACCAGGGAAACATGATCGGACAGCAATACTATCTGGAGATACCGATCTCGGCTTTTTTCGCTCGGTACGGAAAAGAAAGAAGCATGAACATTTATATCCAGGCGAAGAGCCAGAATCTATTCGATGCAGCCCAGGAGCAAGCCATAGGAATTCTGCGCACGGTCCGGCAGGTGCCGCCCGGAAAAGACAACGACTTTGATATCATCTCGAATGCGTCGTTGGTTGGACAATTCGATAAGGTGACCTTCTACGTAAAGATCGGTGCGATAGTGGTGAGCGCTATCGCGTTGCTCGCGGCGGGTGTCGGAATCATGAATATCATGCTCGTCGGTGTCACCGAACGCACGAGAGAGATCGGCGTCAGAAAATCCGTAGGCGCGACGAAGCGAAACATATTAATCCAGTTTTTGTTGGAAGCCATCGTGCTGTGTGAAGTCGGAGGAGTTGTAGGAATTATTCTTGGTTTGATTGGAGGAAACTTAGCAGCGGTTGTGTTGCACCTGAAAGGTGCTTTCCCCGTAGATTGGGCAATAATCGGACTTGTCGTATGTTCGCTCGTCGGCATCACATTCGGGGTCTATCCTGCATACAAAGCGGCGAGCGTAGACCCGATCGAGTCGTTGAGATATGAATGACGGGGTCAGACCTCAAAAGTCAGAGATACATGTCAAATATTTCCGAGCTGTGACTTTTTGATATTCCTTCTCTCATGCCATTCTCCTGAGTCGTTTTTCTTGTCAAGTGTAAACCGCATTGGATCAAAACCTCACCGCGACGTCCTGTTTGTCTGCGTCTGCGGCCTTGAAAAATTCCTGGGGCGTGTAGTTGAGTAATCTGGCGATGAATACGTATGGTATTTGAGCTATGCGTATGTTAAATGTGTTCACTGAATCATTGTAAAATTCCCGCCTATCGGCAATTTGGCTTTCTATTTCGGATATTCTGTTCTGAAATTGGACGAACATCTCATCCGCCTTCAACTCGGGATAATTTTCAGAGACGGCAAAAAGAGATTTCAGAGCTGAGGTCATCATATTATCCGCCTGCGCTTTTTCCGGTATTGTCTTCGCCTGAGCATACGCCGACCGCGCTTGCGTTACCCGTATCAAAACGTCCCTTTCAAAGTTCATATATCCTTTCACGGAATCCATCAACTTTGTCAATTCATCATGGCGCTGTTTTAACAAGACATCAATATTGCTCCAGGCTTTTGAAATATTGTTTTTCAGAAAAATGAGACTGTTGTAAATAGAAACAAGAGATCCAACGAGCACGATAACAATAAGGAGAACGATTACAAGTATTACGATTTCCATGATGATATCCTCACAATAAATTTGATAGATAAAGTATTCCTGAGAATCCCGTAAGAAAAATTATCGCTCCATAAGAGAGGCCGGCAATCATTCCCCATTTTTCCTGATGGAGTGTGTACTGCTCGCGGCTCTCTGAGATTACAAAAGGGGTTTCAGCTCCTTCTTGAATAACAAGCTGCTCTGTTGTACCATCTTTTCTGACGGTAGCTGTTCCTAGAATGAATACGGGGTCGTTCGGTGCCAGAAATTGCTCGATGTAATGTTTATCGCCGGCCTTGGGAGAAAAATCTGCCGAATAGACATCGCTGGTATCGTTCGGAGTTCCATCTGCATTCAACATTCCGAACTCTCTGTCGGAAATCTTAACTTCAGCGTCCTGAGGGTCCACCATGATTTCTCCTGTGTCGTCTTTGACCCAAAAGGGAACCTTGTACGTCGGACCGGGCATTTTCTGCCAGTCATTGTATTCGTCGGAATGTTGATCCTCGCTGCCAGTGCATATTTCCAGTGAACTCGTGCAATAGACACAGGGCGACTTGGAATATGGAGTCGTAAGAACATTTCTCGATACAATCGTGCCGCTTATTTCCACCGGTCCTATTGCCACCGATCGGATCTTTGAGCGAGGGATATTTTGCATGACTTGGAGTTCATGCATTTTCCCAAAGCCGGATTGGAAAAGAATAGAGCCAATAATTGCAAGGAAAAATGAGACCATGATCGAAGCGGTGGATATTACGGAGTGAAGAGCTTTCATGTAGGATGTCAAAGACGTGTAAGACATACTTATTACCATAGCTACAATTATTGCACAAATTAGGAATATCCCGGCGATGACTCTCCTTTGAGGAAGAAACAGGAGACTAAAACCGACAAATAAATAAAAGATAACTACGGAAGTAAAATATCCAACGGAGAGCATAACTGCCGGGATAATAATCGAGGCTATGAGACCGAAGATAAATCTACCGGCTGAATTCACAAGCGCAAAGAATTTATCTTCTAAGCTGCCGTCGGCAAAAAATCTTTTATATAAGTACCACGATAGAAATAGACACAAGAAAAAAGCCAAAAAATACAGAACAGCAGGATCCATTTTCTAGAGCCCTTCTAATATTATTCCACGCGTGCCACTTTGTTTTGCGCTTCGATGAAATATAAGCCGGGGATGCTGCAGAAAAAAATTTCTCTGTGCCCCGGGATATCAGTGTCCTTACGCCTTCATCCTCAGCCCTTTTTCCTCATACGAGAAAATCCAGCCGACGATTTTCCCGGGCTCGATCGATTCGAAGTTGTTCCAGTATTCCTTTGTATAAATGAATCTGGAGCTCGTCTCGTTAACCGGGATCGGCTCGACGGACTTTCTTATTTCATCGAATCTTTTTTTCCATAACTCCATATTCTTGACGCGCAGATCGACCCATCCATCGTGTGCCCACGCGTCAATAGTTTTCTGATTTGCCGGAAGAATTTCTTCCCCTCTGAACGGCGGAATCTTTATCTCGTTTCCTCGCAGCAGGCTGTTTCCATCCGGAAGCAAAATCGGAATGCCTATCGATATGATCTCCGAGCGGAGGCTTTTATTTTCTTTTATCATTTCGCTCAACTCCTCGGACATTTTCCCTGCGGAAGTTTTTTCGACCTTATCAAGAGTGCTGTAGCGCTTCGACAGCAAATAGCTTTCGTAGAGCAGCTTGGAGAGCCGGGGCGGTCCGAGAAGCTCGAACGCTACACTGTCAACATTGTGTTCCTGTTCGAGCTCCCGCATTTTCTTGAAGGCAGAATGAAATAGATAGCCTGCCCTGTAAGTCGGCGCGAGTGTCGCATTATCGAGGGCATTGATGATGTCGTGGCCTGTGTTGCCGCCTTTGATTTCAAAGACTACATCTTCTGCAATCTCTTCGGGCGTCACATACTCCATTTGGCCGGGCGCAGTTATCGCCTCAAATTCGTCCAAGGAGAAGAGTCCATTTTCACCGGTGTCTATGAAAACGGAGCGGAGAGGCTCGTTGCTCTTTACCACCTTGCTCGAATTCTTCAATTCCAGTTTGCTGTCTATCTTATATGGATCATCCGGAGAGCAATCCTGAAGCAATATAGGTTTGCCTCGTTTCATTATCTCGCCGAAACCGATTCGTTTCCACGCGATTGCTGCCGTCGGCTTGATTTCCTTTGTGATCGGCGCGTCCGGAGTTCGTCCCATCAGAAACATCAGCAGCGTGTGTGCTCCGGCAACTGCAGATTTCGAGAGGAGGACGCTGCTCGGTTTTTCTTCGCTGTGAGTATAAGGAATGTTCAGTCCCATTCCGCCGGTTCCGCTTGTACCTATTTTCATGTAGATTTGTGTGCCGGCATCGTGCATCGAACGATAGAGGATCTGGATATGCCTGATCAGCTGCGGGGTATAAAGCGTGCATAAAAGTTTTTCCACGGTATCAAATAGCTCGTGGCCCTTGGTTGACGAATCATGTTTTGCCCTGTCAAGCTCCTTCAACAGCGTGCGGCTCGATTGAAACAAATCTTGATAAGCGATTGCGGTTGCTGAATTGATGCAGTCGATGATGACTTCCGGCCTGTAATCGGTAAGGAGATTATAAATTGTGCTTGATTTGAGAATATCTTCGGACAATTCGCCGAGCGTGTCGTTGATGAGAGCGCGGCGATTCTCGGAATTATTCAGGATCTCCTCGCGCGGCAGGTCTTTGAACTCCTCTCTAACGAAAATGTTGCCATGATATGGGATGAAAAAGTCGGCGTCATGTCCGGCAAACTCTTTTCCGAGCTGCGCAACCGCATCGATTGCTTCCGATTTCAAGAGAGACGTGACAATTATTTTGTCCGGTTTCTCCGGAACAAGCTTCCGGCAGATTGCGGAGCCAACCAAGCCCCACCCGCCAAGAACAAGGACTGTTTTTCCTTTGATCTCCATCGGTCCTCCTTTTTTTGAGTGCCTATAAATTAATTCCTATGTGTCGGTTGAACAAGCGGCGAGTCGTCAATAATGGATCGCCAGATTCATGGATCATTTGGACCGTAGAATCTGCAAGATGATCGCTGGTCCCTAAAGCTATTAAATCATTTGACTTTATGTCCCGCATGATTTAAACTTACCCGTTACCGAAACTAAAAAGGGAGGTATCTGTGGCTTCCAGGAAAAAAGCCTTGCTTGGTACTGTTGCCGCTTTTGCCGCAACTGTGCTGTCCGCTTCGACGGCATTTTCGAGCGGCTATCAACTCAACGAACATGGATCTAGTGCGGTTGCAATGGGCGGCGCGTTTGTCGCTCGCGCGTGGGATCCATCTTCTATTTACTTCAATCCTGCAGGATTAAGTTACGTGAAAGGTTTTAATATTATGCTTGGAGGTACGCTCATTCTTCCGAGCACAACCTTTACCGATCCTAACGACACTCAGTGGAAGATGAATTCACTAACATTCTTCCCGCCGAATGCTTATGTGACCTATAATTTCGATAACGGTCTGGCGGCCGGGATCGGAGTTTTCACTCCGGAAGGGCTTGGCACAAGCTGGCCGCAGGATTGGAGAGGGAAATTCATAATCACAAAAATCAATTTACAGTCCTTCGACATCAATCCGACGCTCTCCTATTCTTTTTTAGGCGACATGGTTTCAGTCGGTGTGGGGTTCGATTACGTGCTGGGCAGCGTGCTTCTCGAAAGGTACAACCCGACGGTAATCATTGATACTGCCGGAAATTCTGTCGACCCATTCGTTCACATGACAGGAAATGCAAAAGGTACCGGATTCAATTTCGGGGTAATGTTGAAGCCATACGAGAATATCTCACTCGGCTTTTCTTATCGGAGCAAGATCACTTACAAGGTGGATAACGGGACGACAACGTATACCGGTGCTGATGGGCTGACCGCCGAACTTCCTAGCGGTGCCGCTTCCACGTCTCTTCCTCTACCTGAGACATGGTACGCCGGGATCGCCTACAACGGATCTACTTACTCCATCGAAGCTGACTATCAATTTGTAGGGTGGAGCGCTTACAAGGAGCTGTCAATTACATTTCAAAACCCCGGACCCAACGGCAATCCCTCCCCGGTCATCGGAGACTACAGTAACAGTTACATCATTCGCATCGGCGGCGAGTATATGCTTAACGACATGTGGACGTTGCGAGCAGGCGTGTTTTACGACAAGAATCCTATTCCAGATGCTTATGACTTGCCGATACTTCCCGATGCAGACCGGCTTGGACTGAATGTCGGCTTTGGAGTAAGTGTAACCAATAACATTTCTGTTGATGCTTCGTATATGTTCCTCCCGTTTAAGCAAAGGACTATCACTAATTCCGCCCTGCAATTTAACGGAACCTATAATACGACGGCCAATCTTCTCGGCATCGACATCAGCTATAAATTATGAGAGGAGACAAAATGAAAAATTTTTATTCCAGGCTGACAGATATCCTAGTCATTGCAATTGTGGCCTTTTTAGCTGCATCGTGCGGGGACTTCAAAAAGACCAACGTCGTAACTCCGCCTTCAACCAACGGAAAAGTTGATTTCACCCGCTACGTGTCGCTCGGCAATTCGCTGGTTGCCGGGTACGAAAGCGGGGCGCTGTATGAGTCTGCTCAAAGATACAGTTATCCAAACCAGATTGCCCAGCAGGCTTCGCTCGCAACGGGATCGACTATGGTTTTCAACCAACCGTTGATCAGCGACCCGGGGTTCGGCATACTGGGAACGACGCCGATCGGTCGTTTGCAAATAGTGGATCTTTCAACAAATCCACCTAAGATCGAACCTGCCATAAGCGCCTCGCCGACCCCGATCAACGCCACGACGGTCATGCAGCCGTACAACAACTTAGGGATTCCAGGCGCTATACTTTCTGATATGATGGATACAACGAACCTTTCCAGTCCTTATCCTTACCTCGGTTCCAATAATAACCCGTACTTCGGTATTGTTTTGAGAAATCCTCTATTGGGAAAGAGCTGCGTTCAGCAGGCTCTCAACCTTCATCCGACATTCGTGACCGTTGAAATTGGAGACAACGACATTCTTGGATATGCGACGAGCGGCGGCATATCGGGGTACACTTCGGCACAAGATTTTGAGAGCAAGTACACCGCTTTGATAGATACTCTGTTGGCAGATGCGCCGACCGCGAAGATTGCAATAGCAAATATTCCCGACGTAACGGCGATTCCGTTCTTTACGACAATATTGCCGTTTATCTATGGCCTCAACGGACAGCCCACCCATGTGCGCATGTTTGTTCAGCGGCACCACGCAGACGGGAGTCTCTATGCTGGACCCGCCGATACACTTCACGATTTCATATTGTTGACGGCAGCTGATTCATTAGCCGCTCTCGCCGGTACTTCACTTTCGCATCCCATGCCGGACGAGTTCGTCCTCGATTCGTCTGAAGTTGCGACTGCACGCGTACAAATCAGCGGCTACAATGACGCGCTTCGACGGATTGCCGATGCACATTCCGATCGCATAGCTCTTGTCGATGTGCACACTCTGTTAAACAACATAGCTCAGCAAGGCTATGTGAGCGACGGTATAGTCTTCACATCAGCGTTTATATCAGGAGGTCTTTTCGGACTCGATGGGATTCACCCGACTGCACAAGGATATGGAATCGTGGCCAACGAATTCATAAGAACAATAAATGCAAAATTCGGTTCGAATATTCCGTTGGTGGCGATATCCTCGATCCCCAGTTCGATTGTCCTGGCGAAGAGTTCGATTCAGCCAAATGTTCTGCCTGACATCAGCTACAAGGATCTAAAATCGGTGCTGCAACTTTTTGACAGACGCTGATTCCTTTAACGTAGATCTTATTCCAGAGAAAACTTTGAACGAGCCCCGTTTTTTACGGGGCTTTTTTTTCGTAAATTATTCATGAAATCATATGTCGACGATAATTTGTCCGAATTGCCATTCGAGCAATATTCGACGAAGTCATACGCATGGCATCAAAGAAAAATTTTTCAAGTTACTGGGCAGGAAAGCTTTCCGTTGCAGAGATTGCGGTTGGCGTGGATTGATGTTTGCTTCAGGTGAGCAGCGGTCTCGTGTCAAGAAGAAACAAAGCTATATTTTCGCGCTGATTCTCGGCATAATTATCGTTGTCCTGATCTTAGTTTTTAACTTTCGCGACGAACAAATAGAAAAGCTTGCAAGAACTATTTTTGGAGTTCCTAAATGATAGAAGTCAGCCTTCAAGTCGCCCAGGAAATGGGTTTGAATGAAGAAGAATTTCAAAAGATAAAAGAAATACTTGGACGCACTCCGACTTACACGGAGCTAGGCGTTTACTCAGTGATGTGGTCGGAACATGCGAGCTACAAGAATTCGATCCTGCAGCTGAAGAAGCTCCCGCGCTCGGGGAGGAATCTGCTTGTAAGTGCTGGAGAAGAGAACGCGGGCCTCGTCGATATCGGCGACGGACTTGCCGTAGCTTTCAAAATAGAAAGTCATAATCATCCCAGTGCAGTGGAGCCTTACCAGGGTGCCGCAACCGGTGTCGGCGGAATATTACGGGATATTTTCACGATGGGTGCACGGCCTGTCGCTGCTCTTGATTCTCTCCGATTCGGGAACCCCGATAGCCCTCGCGTGAAGTATCTCCATGAGAATGTCGTCAAGGGAATTGCAGATTACGGAAATGCTTTTGGCGTTCCCACGGTGGCGGGTGAAATTTATTTCGACGAGTGCTACGATGAAAATCCTCTCGTGAATGCAATGGCAGTCGGCATCGTCAGGCATGACCGTGTTGCGAAAGCGGCGGCGAAAGGTGTCGGAAATCTTGTGATGATCGTGGGCTCTTCAACCGGTCGGGATGGAATCCACGGTGCAACATTCGCTTCGGAAGATATTTCTGAAGCGTCGGAGGCAAAAAGACCTTCCGTTCAAGTCGGCGATCCTTTCACCGAGAAACTCCTGCTCGAGGCGACACTCGAAGCGATCGAAGCTGGCTTAGTCGTCGGGATTCAGGATATGGGCGCCGCAGGAATTGCATGTTCCACCTCAGAGATGAGTGCGAAAGGGAGCACGGGGATGGACGTAAATTTAGATCTCGTTCCTCTTCGTGAGGCGGACATGTCTGCTTACGAGATAATGCTTTCGGAATCTCAGGAGAGAATGCTTGTCGTTGTGAAACCCGAGGATGAGGCGGCGATAAAAAATATCTTTACGAAATGGGATTTGAACGCCGAGGTGGTCGGCAAGGTCACGCGCGATGGCGTCCTCAGAATTCGGCGCTCTGGAAAAATCGAGGCTGAAATCCCGTCCGACACTCTTGTTCTCGGCGGCGGCGCACCGGTTTATGTCCGTGAAAGCCGCAGGCCGGACTACCTTGACAACTTAGCGGAATTTGACCCGAAAACTCTGCCGGAACCACGCGATTACAATGAAGTTCTTAAGAAGCTTCTATCGTCTCCCAATGTTGCAAGCAAGAAATATGTTTATGAGCAGTACGATTTCATGGTCGGGACCGATACTGTGGTGCAGCCGGGTGACGGCGACGCCGCAGTCATAAGACTTGAAAGATGGGCAAAAAGCGGGATAGGAAAGAAGCGCGGCCTCGTTGTTAAGACAGACTGTAATGCGAGGTATGTTTATCTCGATCCGATGCTCGGTGCCGAACATGCAGTAGTTGAAGCTGCGAGAAATGTTGCATGCGTGGGCGGGAAACCGGTCGCGATTACGAACTGCCTCAACTTCGGAAATCCTTACAAACCGGATGTTTATTACCAATTTGAACAGGCTGTCAAGGGAATTGCGAAAGCCTGCATTGAACTGGAAACGCCGGTGACAGGAGGCAACGTCAGCTTTTACAACGAGAGTCCGAATCGCACGGTCTATCCTACTCCGGTCATCGGCATGTTAGGAATAATAGATGACGTTTCAAAAGCTGCGCGATCCGCATTCAAAAATGACGGCGACATAATTGCGGTCGTCGGCCCGTCGGTAAGCGAAATGGGCGGAAGTGAATACCTGAAGGTGATTCACGATGTCGTTTCCGGAAAGATTCCGCCGGTAGATTATGAATATGAAAGAAATCTGCACGAGTTCCTCCGAAAGGCTATCATGGCTGACATGGTACGCTCGGTGCACGATGTTTCCGAAGGAGGTCTCGCTGCGGCCTTGGCTGAATGCTGCATCATGGATCATGAAAGTATTCACGGTTTGAACGCCGACCTTGACGTTAAAGTTAGAAGGGACATCGACTTGTTTGGCGAAGGCGGCGGCAGGGTCGTGATTTCGTTCGATCATATCAACGCCGACAGAATTTCTTCGTTAGCCGGGTCGAGGGGCATGCAGATTGAGAAAATAGGAGTTGTCGGCGGAGAAAAATTCGAGTTGAATGGTGTCATCAGTCTCGGTGCGGCGGAGCTGGCCTCGATTTATTATAATGTTCTTCCCTCAAAGTTTGCGATTTCGTTCGCAGCATGACGTCAAGCTCCGAATGCCGCGTTCCTTGTGAAGGAACTTGTTGACAGCGTGAGACTCCCTCCGTCGAGAGTGATTTTCCAGCAATTCATGAGGCTTACTCAGAGTTTATCTTTTTATGTAAAGGCTGTCTCGCGAAACCTCGGTGCGCATGATATTTTTTTTTACGCTTCGTCGTTATCGTTCCAGATGGTGCTCTGTCTTGTGCCGACAGTATTCTTGATAATCTGGCTGCTCGGCAATTTCTTCTCCCGCGAGGCGCTGCTCAACCAGCTCGAGGTTATAATCCGTCACTTGCTGCCGCGCGAGATTAGTTTTGCAGACGAGACTAGAAAATTCTTTATGAATCGTGCGAGAGTTTTCACCGGCCACAGACGAATTTTCGGAATTATCAGCATCATAGGATTTTTGTGGACGTCCTTAGCCTTGATGGGGACGTTGAGAAAAACGGTGTTCCATGTTATTGGCGTCGTAAGAAGCCGGTCCTTTCTGCGTCAGACGTTTTATGATTTGCGGGTTTTATTGATAGCAGGCTTTTTCTTGACGGCAAGCACAATTGTCACCACGATATTCGCGGGTGTGCGACAAGCGGCAATGCAGCTGCCTGCGGGTCAGATGAGGCTTGCTTTAATAAGATTTGGTGTGCCGATTCTTTTTGCGCTTGTCCTGACTTTCTTCTTATATTTTTTCATTTATAGGTTTCTTTCTTACGGAAAAATAAAATCGAAGGCTGCCGTGTTTGGCGCATTCTGGGCTGCCGTTCTGTATGAGGCGGCCAAGAATTTATTTGCATTGTATATGGCTCGAATCGGAAATCTCTGGGAAACCTACGGTGCTTTCGAGGCGATCTTCGGAACACTCTTGTGGATTTTCTACTCAACCTTTGTTTTTATTTTGGGAGTCGAGTTGTGTAGCGCATACTCAAGGAAGAGATCATTAGAAAAGTTATTGTGAAGCATGGAAATGAATATAAATCTAAGTCGGGAGATATAATGGCCCCAAAGACATTTCATTTTGCCAGAGAACGGAAGAAAGTTTACGATCTCGCGTACAACCTGCGATGGTCGTACGATTGTCCGACGCAGGAGTTTTTTGCGAGGTTGAGCGCGCGCGCTTGGGATCGCTCTAATCACAATCCGATCGCTGTCCTGAGTGAGATCAGCGAAGAAGAGCTGCGCACGAGGCTGAGAGATACGAGCCTGCACGATGATCTCGACAGATGCTACGGGTCTTTGCAGGACTATTTAAAATCCGTCAACAAGCAGATCCCGGCTTACCGGCATCTTGAAAAGCATCCGGTTGCATATTTCAGTGCGGAGATAGGAATTCATGAGAGTCTTCCAATTTATTCGGGCGGACTCGGAATACTTTCCGGCGATCATACCAAGAGCGCGAGCGACATAGGACTGAATTTTGTCGGCGTTACTCTTTTTTATCGTCAAGGATATTTCGTGCAGCGGGTAAACAGCGAAGGTGCACAGCTTGAGGAATACAGCCAGCAGGATTACCGTTGTCTTCCGATCGTGCCGGTCACGGATGAAGGCGGAAACCTTGTGAAAGTTCAAGTGCAAATCGGACGAAGCACCGTTTCGGTGGCAGCTTACAAAGCCGTAGTAGGCAGATCTGTCCTTTATTTCCTTGAGACGAATCTGCCGGAGAACGAAGAGCATTACCGCGATCTGACAGCGAGAGTCTACGGAGGCGACAGTACGACCCGAATTTCCCAGGAAATAATTCTCGGGGTCGGCGGCGCAAAATTCTTGAAGGAGCTTGAATATGATCCTGCCGTCTACCATATGAACGAGGGGCACTCGGCGTTCCTGACTCTTGAGCTTTTGCACGAACAGCTGCTCGCAGGCAAGAGTACCAGCCGCGCGGTCGAAGAGGTGAAAAAGAAATGTGTTTTCACTACGCACACTCCCGTGGCGGCGGGCCATGATAGGTTCACGCAGGACTTGATTAATTTCAGCCTGAGCGGCTTCGTCACATCTCTCGGAATTTCTTTAGATGAGTTTATGAAATTCGGAAGAGTGAACCCGGACGACAAGAACGAGACTTTTTGTATGACGGTTCTCGCGCTCAAGATGAGCAGAGCGGCAAATGCCGTCAGTGAGTTGAACGGGCAGGTGAGCAGACAAATGTGGACCCCGCTTTATCCAGGGAGGAAGACGGAACAGGTGCCGATAGGTCACGTCACGAACGGCATTCACAGCTTGACCTGGCTGCACGGTGAAGCACGGAAGTTTTATGAGAACCATGTGGGCATGAATTGGATCAACAAGCTGGAAAGCTATTCGCAGTGGCAGTCGGCGGTGAACAAAATCCAAGATGAAGAACTCTGGGCTCTGCGCTATTTGTTGAGAAGAAGGTTGATTGAATTTGTTAGGGAGAGATTGAAACGCCAGCAGATAAGATTCGGCAATTCGTCCGGCTGGGTCGAAAAAGTCCTCTGTCCGGACGCTCTGACTATAGGATTTTCCCGTCGGTTTGCAACATACAAACGCGCGCCGCTTTTGTTCACGGATATTGAAAGGGCCGCCCAGCTTCTCGGCGACAACAAGCGGCAGGTTCAAATAATTTTCAGCGGCAAGGCGCATCCAAGGGACGATGCGGGCAAATCTTTCATCCAGCAGATCATCCATCTTAGCCGGGATCCACATTTTGCCGGCAAGATTGTTTTTGCTGAAGACTACGACATGGGAGTCGCCGGGCAGCTGGTCGCGGGCTGCGATGTTTGGCTGAACAATCCACGACGTCCTCTGGAAGCAAGCGGAACCAGCGGAGAGAAAGTCATCTTGAACGGCGGACTCAACTGTTCCATCATGGATGGATGGTGGCGCGAAGCGTATAACGGCAAGAACGGATTTGCGATCGGAGAAGACAAAGATTCAAATGTTTCGATCGAAGAACAGGATCGGATAGATTCACAAAATCTGTACGATGTAATCGAGAATAAAGTCGTACCGATTTTCTATGACCGCGACGGATCGGGAATCCCGTTAAAGTGGATTAAAATGATCAAGGAGTCTGTAAAAACAATCGCTCCGGTTTACAATACGAACCGGATGGTGAAGGAATATGCGGATAAGTACTATTTACAAAGATAAGTTTGTGAGCTAATGACTTTTGTTTAAATTCTTCGAACGAGTGGGGATATTTTTGGAATCAAACAATGAAGGTGAGAATTTCTAATGACTAAACTTGATGAACTCTGTATAAATACAATTCGGTTTCTGTCGGTCGACGCGGTGCAGAAAGCAAACGCCGGCCACCCCGGAATGCCGATGGGTACTGCCCCGATCGGCTACACGGTGTGGACAAAATATCTCAAACATAATCCGCGAAACCCGAAATGGTTCAACCGTGACCGTTTCGTCCTGTCGGCGGGCCATGGCTCGATGCTCCTTTATTCACTTTTGCATCTAACCGGCTACGACGTTTCGGTGGACGATTTGAAGCAGTTCAGGCAATTCGGGAGCAAAACGCCGGGGCATCCTGAATACGGACTTACTCCCGGCGTCGAGACCACAACGGGTCCGCTCGGACAGGGTGTGGGCAATGCGATCGGCATGGCAATCGCCGAGGCTTTTCTCGCGGCGAATTTTAACCGCGACGGCTATAATATCATGGATCATTATGTCTATGTCATCGCGGGAGATGGAGATATGATGGAGGGCGTGACGAGCGAGGCGAGTTCGATCGCCGGCCATCTCAAACTCGGGAAGCTAATTGTTTTTTATGATGACAACCATATAACCATCGAGGGCAAAACCGATCTTGCATTCAGCGAGAACGTCCTGGCGAGATATGCTGCTTACAGCTGGCATACGCAGCGCGTCGAGGATGGAAATGATCTTGAGGGAATTTCAAAAGCGATCGAGGCGGCAAAAAGCGTAACCGACAAGCCGTCGGTCATCGCCGTGCGGACTCACATCGGCTTCGGGTCCCCGAACAAACAGGACACGGCCGAGGCTCACGGTTCGCCGCTTGGAGACAAGGAAGTCGAGCTGACAAAAAAGAATTTAGGATGGCCTCTTGAACCGAAGTTTTTGATCCCGGACGAGGCACTTCCTGTTTTCAGAAAATCGATTGAGAACGGAAAGAAATTCGAAGAGGAATGGAATAATCTTTTCAAGGAATATGAGAAAAAATATCCTGAGCTCGCGAAAGAATTCAGGTCATGGATGTCGGGCGATGTTTCTGCGGACGTCTTAAATAATCTCCCGAAGTTCGATCCGACTGCCGGGGCGGTCGCGACCCGCTCAGCATCCGGAAAGGTGATCAATGCATTTGCTCCGAAGGTAAAGAATTTCCTCGGCGGTGCCGCTGATCTTTCTCCGTCCACGGATACTCTGATGAAGGACACCACTTCTTTCTCCGCCACAGACCGCTGCGGCCGCAACTTCCATTTCGGAATTCGCGAGCATGGCATGGGCGCAATTCTAAATGGCATGGCCGTTCACGGCGGGCTTATTCCGTTTGGCGCGACGTTTCTAGTCTTTGCCGATTACATGCGGCCGCCAATTCGTCTTGCCGCGCTTTCGCATTTCAGGACAATCTATGTCTTCACGCATGACAGCGTCGGTCTCGGCGAAGATGGACCAACCCACCAGCCGATCGAGCACTTCATGGCACTAAGAGCGATCCCGAATTTGATTTTCATTCGTCCGGCAGATGCAAACGAGACTTCGGAGGCATGGAAATTTGTTCTCGGATATAAGAAAGGGCCTGCAGTAATTGCACTTACCAGGCAAAAGCTTCCCGTGATCGACAGGAAAAAATATTCGAGCGAGACCGGGCTGCAGCGCGGCGGTTACGTCCTCGCCGAGACGGGGAGCCCGGAGGCAATCGTTATCGCGACAGGAAGTGAAGTGGGTGTCGCGTTGAACGCTTACGAAGCGCTTGCATCTAAAGGAAAAAAGGTGCGACTCGTCAGCATGCCGAGCTGGGAGATTTTCGACATGCAGGATGAAAAATATCGCGAGTCGGTCTTGCCTGCAAATGTCTGGTGCCGTGTTTCGATTGAAGCCGGAATTACTAAAGGCTGGAGCCGGTATGTCGGCGACAAAGGAATCTCGATCGGCATCGACCGCTTCGGCGCTTCCGCACCCGGCGATGTCGTCATGAAAGAATTCGGTATAACTGCTGAGGCAGTTGCGGCGGCGGTAGAGAAGCTGCTGAAGTAGAAATTTGCCAAAATCTTGTCAACGTAGGAAGAAATTCCCGTTGAACTATCTCAGACATCTCGAGGTCGAGATGGCACAACGGCGGTCCCTTGACAAGGATCAATAAAGTCACAATGGAATCGGAAGTCAAATGTCAATCAAGTATCAATTCGAAGCCGGGAATCATCGGAAAACATTTTTTGAAGGCCTGAAGCAAATCGCGGGATCAAAATTCCTCGAACGCCTGTGGAAGAAGGATGGTTCGCTGTGGTCGGACGATCCGGCACATCATGCCGTCGCCCTGAACAGACTGGGATGGCTCGGTCTTCCTTCCGGAATGAAGAGGGAAGCCGGACAACTCGAAGAGTTTGCGTCAACGAAAGCCTTCCGGAAATTCAAGCACGTAGTCCATCTTGGAATGGGTGGAAGCAGCCTCGCGCCGGAAGTTTTCTTCAGGACGTTCGGCAATGCCGCGGATTTTCCTGAACTCATCGTCCTTGATTCGACGGATCCCGATCAGATAGACGACGTGCTGAATGCCATCGAGCTCGACGCGACCCTGTTTATCGTTGCATCGAAATCCGGTTCAACGATCGAGACCTCTTCGCTCGCGAAATTCTTTTACGATCGGCTCACCCGGTTAAAGCCGGCAACTGCTCATGAACACTTTATAGCCATTACCGATCCGGGCACGGTTCTTCAGGATGAGGCTGAGAAAAAGTACAGCAGGGCTTTTCTGAATCCTCCCGACATCGGCGGAAGATATTCGGCACTGAGCTTCTTCGGACTTGTACCGTTTGCCTTGCTTGGAAAAGACGTGTCGAGGTTTCTCGAGAAGGCAGAAGAACAAGAGAGAGCGTGTGCCATGGATGCACCTGTGGAATCGTGCGATGCCGTCAAGCTGGGTGCCTTTCTGGGAAAGCTCGCAGATTCCGGAATCAACAAGATGACGCTTCAGACGAGTCGTTCTCTCTCCACGGTCGGCTGGTGGATCGAGCAGCTCGTCGCAGAGAGTACCGGTAAGGAAGGAAAGGGAATTCTTCCTGTCAACGGCGAAGAGATAACTGCTTCTAATTTGTATTCATCGGATAGAGTCTTCGTTTATATGAAGGTTCAGGGCGATATCGATCTCGACAAGGAAGAGAAATTGAATGCGCTGAGACTCAACGGATTTCCAGTGGTTGTTGTTGAGATGGATGATCTTTATGACTTAAGCGGACTTTTCTATGACTGGGAGATCGCGACAGCGGCGGCAGCTTCTATAATTCGCATCGATCCATTCGACGAGCCGAATGTAAAGGAAAGCAAAGACAACACGAGGCGGGTGCTGGATGACTATAAGTCAACAGGCAAAATGGAATTTGATTCGTCACCGATCGCCGATGGAGAAACAAAAATTTACGGGAACGTCGCGGTTGCAGGAGATACAATCGGGGTTTTGAATAGCCTCTTCGCCGGAAGAAAGCCGGGAGATTATCTTGCTGTCATGGCATATCTTCCCAGAAGGAGCAAGGTTGAAGAGTTTCTCGTGAGACTCCAGGCTTCGCTGCGTGACAGGCTGCGGATTCCGGTGACGATCGGATTTGGTCCGCGGTTTCTTCACTCGACCGGGCAGTTCCATAAAGGCGGCACAAAGAACGGACTCTTTCTGCAATTCGTCCATGAACCTCGAAAGGATTTTGAGATCCCGGGAGAAAATTATTCATTCAAGAGTTTGTTCCGCGCTCAGGCAATCGGGGATTATGTTTCTCTGAAGTCTAAGCAGAAACCGGTAGTGTCAGTGGAATTGAACGGAGATCCTGTCGTCCAGCTCGAGGAAATTTTCAAAAAGGTAGTCTAGCGACAACCGTCGATTCATTCCTTATGCGTCGGGTTAGAAGGTCAATATTTAACTTATCTGGAATTTTAGAGAAATATGAGCGGGAACGTGACCGCTCCTGCAACGCTCGCGGCAAAGTTCACCACGTCATTATTAATCCATCTGTATCCCCGGACTAACACTGTCTCCTGATTGCCGCAATGCTTCCTGCGTTCAGTGATCTTGTCACAGACTGTGCATCTGTATTGCGATTGAATCGTGCCGCCGATCAGGCTGTCTATGAAACTCCCGATCATGCCGCTGACGGCCCCCGCAACGACAAATCGAAGCGGGAACAAAGCGTAGCTCCCTGCAACCGGCAACGTCAATGATGCTAACACTGCTGCCGATGCCATTCCTGTAAAAGTGCCCAGAGAGGAGACTCCGCCTGAAATTCCTTTCTCAACTCTTTTCCAGGTCGGGATCGAAAACGGATTGTTGCGCGAGAAGACGCCGATTTCAGTCGCGAGCGTGTCGGCGGTGACGGCAGACAGTGCACCGAGATATGCGAGGAACCAATGATAATTCGGAAGAAGGATGCTGCATACCAACATCAACAGAGGAAGGCCGCCGTTCGCAAATACTTGTGCCGAATCGCGCTGGTGACTTTTCTCATAGAGCAAATTGTAATTTACTTTCTGTTTCGAAAACATTTTTGAGGCTACGCTGCCGATGATGAAAAAAAGAAGAATCGGCAAAGACCACTGCCACCCGCCGAACCCGAATATGAAACTGCCGAGTATGAACGTCGCAACTGCGCCGTCATTTGAAAGGAGCTTCAGTCTCGCAGATGCGACGGCCACGAGGAGTGCAAGAAATTCTCCGACCATGAACGAATCGAATAGAGGCGGAGCGCTTACGGCTATGAAAAGGAGAAGTCCGGACGAAAGCGGAACCGTCAGATTGTCCGTCGCTTTCGGCGAGATAAGCTCGATCGCGGCAGCCGTGAGGCCGATGGAAACGGAGATGTTGAGAAGAGTTGTAAGATTTGAAGTTGCCGAAATATGGATGCCGAAGAACAAGAGTCCGATCATGATGGCGATGGAGGCGACGATGAACATCCCTGCACTCCCCTCGAATGTTTTTCGCCCGCCGCCCGCCGACACCTCATGGGTGTTCTTCAGCGATGAGCCGATTACTGCCGCGGCCGGATCGGCAAGTCCCATCACAAGCATCGCGGTCGATACTATGAATGGATACCTGTCCCAGACGAGGAGGACAAGAATGAGAAAAGAGAGCGGGTAATAGACCGTGCCGAGGTTCTTCTTGTCGGCATTTATCCCCTTGAACATTCCGAGTTTTATCGAAATTAAATTAACTACAACGAATATGGAGGCGAGTAATGCGGGGTACAGTCTTCCCGTGAACAGCCATGGAGCGAAGAAGATGACGACCGCTACGGAAATGTGGACGAACATACGGGTACTTTTCGAGTCGATCGTGAAGAACTTCCTGGCCAGGTCCGCCGCCACCACGAGAGCAGTTAGACTCGCGAGTATCAAGAAAAATTTGATGAGCTCACTCACGCTGAAGAAGCTAACTACCGGAGGATGAAGATACAAGTTTGAAATTTCATGGAGCGGTGGTTAGATTTGAATGCAGATGTTCAGGTGAAGTGGAGAAAAACGAAACACAGTTCGCGGCAATAATGTGCCTTCGGAACATTGTCGGATCTCCGCATTTTTATATCGTCAAAATCAGATCAAAGTTTTCTGCGCGCCACTTTCTCGCGTGTCCCGGGACACTTGACAATTCGAGTAGGGGCGGGTATATTTCTCCGTTCATAAACTAGAGAGACGGAGGATGACCGCAGTCGTGCACAGCGAAAATGTTCGGGAGTGTGTCAGAGTAAGAACGATTGCTCTCTCGTCCTCTATTGAATCCCGACTCAATTATTCCAGCAAAAAATTCACGGGTGTGCCATGAAAAGAATCGCAAGATCTATTTTCTGCTTATTCATAATTATGATTCCTTCTCACCATGCAAACGCACAATGGAGCTTTGTAACCGGCTCCTGGGACTCTTATAATACACAAGGGTGTTTGAGCCTCGCAGTCGTCGGCAACACGATCCTTGCGGGGACATGGGTGGACACCGTCGTTTACCTATCAAACGACAGCGGAGCGACCTGGACTAAAAGCGCTGCAAATGCTCAATGCACCATGAGGTTTCTTGTCGTACCCGGGACAAACCCCGTAAAAGTCCTTGCGGCAACCTATGGCGGCGGGATTTTTGCTTCCACCGACACGGGAAAGACCTGGACTCCGGCAGACAGCGGCCTTGGGAGACCCCACGCTGATCCACAGACGTGGGTCATTGATTTTGCAATCCACGGAAATTTTATATTCGCGGCTACATTAGACGGCATGTTTCGCTCATCTGACAAGGGAGTGAGTTGGACCGGGGTAAACATAGGCATACCTGCATGGAGTCAATTACGATGTCTCTATGTCTATGGCGACAAGATTTTTGCCGGATCTGATAATTATACCGATTATGAGTCCACCGATGACGGCGACGATTGGTCCACTGTCGATACGAGCAGAGGTTTGGCAAATGGCAGAGTTGTTAAAGGATTTACTTCTGTTGGGAGTCATCTTTTTGCCGGCTCAAATGGAAGCGGCGTCTTCGCTTCCACCGACAGCGGAGCTACCTGGACTGCTGTCAATAACGGAATTCCAATAGGTTGGGAAGATGTATTTTGCGTGTGGACGAACGGAACAACAGTCTATGCCGGGACCGTCCTCTTCATTTATCAGACAACGGATTACGGAAAAACATGGACAATGGTGGATACAACGGGATGGAACGGTTCTTCTCAAGTTGAGTGCTCCGTGAATTGTGGAAAATATGTCCTTGTAGGCACATTAGGAGGAATTTTGCGACGCCAGATGTCGCAAGTTTATACGGCGGTCGATTCAAAATCAGCTGTCGAAATTCCAAAGGATTATTCTCTTGAGCAGAACTATCCAAACCCTTTTAATCCTTCGACCACTATAACATACAAACTGCCGGTCGCTAGCCCAGTGACAATGAAGCTTTACGATGCGTTAGGCAGGTTGGTCGGAACATTGGTCGATGAGCGCCAGAATGCCGGTGACCATTCTGTGAAATTTGACGGGTCAAATCTGCCAAGTGGAGTATACTTCTGCAGACTTGAAGCTGGAGTGTTCCATGATACCAAGAAACTTCTCTTGCTTAAATGACGGACAAGTGTACGTAACAAGCGTGAAGGAGATGCCTCCCGATCAAAGCGATATCGGGATAAGCTGCCTTTTTATGTTTCGTCCTCGCTTCATAGACCTACGATGGATGAATTTACTTGCATGTGATATAAATGTGTCATCTTTGAGATCAACAAATGAAAACCTCAGTCTTCATAGCGACAAGTCTTGACGGATTCATCGCGCGCAAAGATGGGAACATCGACTGGCTGGTCGAATTTGAAAATCCCGACGTGAATTCTGCTTATGCAGAATTTATCGGCAAGATTGACTCAATTGTAATTGGAAGAGGTACTTTCGAAACTGCCCTTGCCTTTCCTTCATGGCCTTACGACAGGAAAGTATTTGTCCTGAGCACGACGATGCGCAACGTCCCCGAAAGACTGAAGCGGAAGATTGAGATCGTCGCGATGAAGCCGAAGGAGTTGCTGAACTACATTTCTAGGGGAGGCTATTCAAATCTCTACATTGATGGCGGAAAAGTGATACAGAGTTTCCTGACCGAAGATTTGATAGACGAAATGACTATTACAAGAGTGCCTGTTCTCCTTGGGAGCGGTATCCCGCTGTTCGATAGTCTTGACCGCGAATATAGGTTCGAGCACCTGGAAACGAAGGTGTATCCGAACGGACTGGTAAGAAGTCGGTATGAAAGGAAGAGAGGTTGATGTGAGGAGCGGCGCAATAGAGGTGGTAATGGATTAGACGATAGATACATAAATGCAATCCCTTTCCCGCAAATGCATCATACCCTGACTCATTGTTCTTCCCGATTTTCTTGATTAACTTTTTAAAAAGAAACCATCAAAGAAACCATCATGCCTCATCTTCTTTCCCGCGTGAGGGATCTTCGACTTGACGGCAATTCGCTCACGATCGAGGACACTTTTCTTGCCGAGAAAAACAGGAAGAAGGTGTCGCTGTCGAAGTCTGCCGCTAAGAAGATGGAAAGGTCACGCAGCCTGGTTGAAAAGTGGCTCGTCGGTGGCGAGGTTATTTACGGAGTAACGACGGGGTTCGGTGAGTTTGCTACCGTGAAAATCCCGCATGAGAAAATAAAACAGCTTCAAGTAAATCTAATACGAAGTCATTCTGCGGGTACAGGCGATCCGCTTCCGGCGAATATCGTGCGGCTGATAATTTTGCTTCGTGCGAACGCTCTGGCGAAAGGTTACAGCGGCGTGAGACCCGAGGTGGTGCAGCTGCTTCTGGAAATCTTCAATCTCAACCTGGTTCCGTTTATTCCCGAGAAAGGCTCCGTCGGAAGCAGCGGCGATCTTGTGCAGCTTGCGCATCTCGTGCTAGCTCTCATTGGAGAAGGGAGCTTCATCGCGAACGGAAAGCTTAGTCCGGCGGAAGAAGTGCTTCGGAAGCACCATTTGAAGCCGCTTGAACTCACGGCCAAGGAAGGTCTCGCGTTGGTGAATGGTACGCAGATGATGGGTGCATTTGCGGTCCATTGTATTTACGAAGCGGCTCAACTTGCAAAGATATTTGATATTGTCGGTGCACTCAGCGTCGAAGCGCTCCGCGGGACGGATGTAGCGTTCGATGCCCGCATCCATAAACTGAGGCCGTACCATGGTCAAAAGGTTTCTGCAAAGAATGTAAGGCGCCTTCTCGTGGGAAGCGAGATCAGAAAATCTCATTTGCATAACGATCCGCGCGTCCAGGATGCATACTCACTAAGATGCATGCCGCAGGTCCATGGTGCGGTCCGGGATACGATTGAGTTTTGCGAGAAGCAGGTGAACGTCGAGATAAACTCTGCCACGGATAACCCTTTGATCTTTGCAGATGACAGAGTTCATCTTGAAGGTGGAAATTTTCACGGTGAACCTCTGGCGCTGGCATGTGATTTCTTAGCCATCGGGCTAAGCGAGTTTGCGAGTATTTCGGAGCGGCGCACAGAACGCATGGTTAACTGGCAGCTGAGCGGCCTGCCGAAATTCTTGATCGAGGATGGTGGATTGAATTCCGGCATGATGATCGCTCAATATACCGCGGCATCGCTCGTAAGTGAGAACAAGGTCCTTTCGCATCCCGGGAGCGTCGATTCGATTCCTACGAGCGCAAATCAGGAAGACCATAATTCGATGGGGTCGGTCTCGGCACAGAAGTGTTACAGAGTCCTGGAAAATGTCTGGCGCGTCGCCGCTATAGAACTTTTGGTTGCATGTCAGGCGATAGATTTTTCAAGACGGATTGGCGGCGATGGTACGCCGCTGAAATGCGGCGGCGGAACGGAATCCGTCTATCAACTTGTGAGGACAAATATAAAACACCTTGATAGCGATAGGGTTTTGTACAAAGATATCGAGGCAGCTCTGCAGCTTCTGAAATCAGGAGAGGTGATCACCGCTGCTGAGAAAGTCGTCGGTAAACTTGATTGAATTTTTTTGAAAGGGAAAAAATGGAAGTTACTTTTCAGGTTAGTCTTTATCCGATTGCGAAGGAAGATTTCAAGACACCAATAAACAGATTCATTTTGGAATTGAAAAAAGGAAGACTGGATGTCGATGTCCATGAGACCTCTACGATCGGAAACGGTGAAATAGAAAATGTTTTTGACACTTTGAAGAAAGCGTACATGTCCGCGGCGAAAAACGGAGACGCAGTGATGATTTTGACCGTTGTCAACGGCGCTCCGACGAAGGAAGAACTAACCGAATTGAATAGGTGACCGAATATGAATCCGATGCCGAATCTTTCGAAAGCGATTCATGAAATGCCGAAGGTGATGTTACATGATCACCTCGACGGCGGCCTGCGTCCGGAAACCGTGATAGAACTGGCGAAAGATCAGAAGTATGACAAACTCCCGACGAAGGATCCGGGTGAGCTTGCCGAATGGTTTCGCCGCGGTGCAAATAGGGGGAGCCTGCCGTTGTATCTTGAGGGGTTCACTCACACGTGCGGCGTTATGCAGACTTCGGAGGCGCTTGAGCGCGCTGCTTACGAGATGATGGAGGACATGAAGGAAGACGGCGTCGTTTATGTCGAGACAAGATTTGCTCCTGCGTTCCATACGGACAAAGGATTGCACTGGGAAGAAGTGGTCGGCTCGGTGCTTCGCGGTCTTGAGCGCGGGAAGAGAGAATTCCGAGTCGGATATGGATTGATAATCTGTGCAATGAGGAACATGAACCTGACCGAAGAGATGGCACAGCTTGCGGTCGACTTCCGCGACCGCGGCGTCGTCGGGTTCGATCTCGCCGGCGAAGAGGGAGGCTATCCTCCGAAGAAGCATGTCGAAGCGTTTGAATATATTCAGCGGCAAAATTTTAATATTACAATACACGCCGGCGAAGGTTTTGGCAAGGAGTCGATCTGGCAGGCGATCCAATGGTGCGGCGCTCATCGCATCGGACATGCAACGAGGTTGATTGAAGATATAATCATATCCGAGGGGAAAGTTATAAAGCTCGGGACCCTTGCCCAATATGTTCTTGATAAAAGGATCCCGCTTGAGATCTGTCTCAGCTCGAATGTCCATACCGGCGCGGTCAAAAATCTTCAAGAACATCCGTTTGGAATTTATTACGAGAAAAAGTTCAGGGTGACATTGAACACCGACAACCGCCTTATGAGTGCAACGACTTTATCCAAAGAATTCCAAATTGCCGAAGAAGTGTTCCACCTTAGTTTTGCCGAGATGGAAAAGCTCACTATCAATGCGATGAAGAGTGCATTCCAGCCATACGACGAGAGAATAAGATACATCTATGATTGGATAAAACCGGGGTTTCAGAAATTGAGGGAGAAGTACGGACTTTAGTTGTCTCCAATCAAATATGATCCGTTAGCATGAAACTCTATTTCCACGCAGTCGGTCATGGCCACCCGCTCGTCATTCTTCATGGCTTGTTCGGCTCAAGCGACAACTGGTTTACTCTATCAAAATTTTTCGGGGAGAAATATAAAGTCTATGCGGTAGACCAGCGTAATCATGGCCGATCGCCGCACAGCGATGAATTTAGTTATCGTATCATGGCCGACGATATCAACGATCTGCTGATCCATGAAGGCATCCAGTCAGTTTATTTAATGGGGCATTCGATGGGCGGAAAAACCGCAATGCAATTTGCTTTGATGTATACGGATAAGGTGGACAGGCTGATAGTCGTCGACATCGCACCAAAAGCTTATCCGAGAAAACATGACGCGATTTTTGAGGCGCTGTTCTCTTTGGATCTGGACAAATATAAGACGAGATCGGAGCTTGATTCTGCACTTTCCCGGCATATAAGCGATTACGCGGTCCGCCAGCTCTTGTTGAAAAATGTTTTCAGGGATGATGGCGGAAACTTTAAATGGAGAATCGATGTGGCGTCACTTGATAGAAACTACGACAGAATTAATGAGGGTGTAAACGATACACGCCAATTCGAAAAGCCCGCTCTTTTTATCCGGGGGGCGAAATCGTCTTACATTCTTGATAGTGATCTCCCGAAAATTAAATCTCTTTTTCCATCGGCAAAGGTTGTTTCAATAGAGGGCGCAGGCCATTGGGTGCATGCAGAGGCGCCGCGGAAATTTAGTGAAGCGGTGATGGAATTTTTAGATCGGCGTTAACGTTACACATGATGGTCGATTTACCGGTCGACCGATGTTGCTTACCGAGTTTCTGTTCTTGGCCTTGTTGAGGATAAAATGAAATCGTTCAGGTGTGTATCAGTGGAACGTGTAGGTGAAGCCCCGACGCGGTTTTTAGACAAGTTTGAAACTCTTTTTATTAAATCTTAATTTATTTTCCCCGAGGGAATCTCTTCGGGATGAGAAAAACAGGAGGAAAAATGTCAGTCGAGATTGGAAATAAAGCCCCCGACTTTAAGCTTTATGATACCGATAGAAAAGAGAGGAGTCTCTCGGAATTTGCAGGGAAGAAAGTGGTGCTCGCGTTTTATCCGGGCGCCTTTACCGGAGTCTGCACAAAAGAACTATGTAACTTTCGAGATTCGTTGAGCAAATTCAACAACGTAAGCGCGCAGGTGGTTGGGATCAGCGTCGACCCGCCGTTTTCCAACAAGGCATTTGCTGACCAGAACAAATTGAATTTCCCGATCCTGTCGGATTTTAACCGGCAGGTAGTCAAAACTTATGACGCGTACCATGAAAACTTTGCCGGCCTGAACGGCTACACGGCCGCGAAGAGATCGGTGTTCGTTCTCGACAAGAATGGGATTGTAAGATACAAATGGGTTTCAGATAACCCCACTGTCGAGCCAAATTACGACGAAGTTCTTAAGTCGGTGGAATCCATGAAATGAGCGAGATGCATTACGCAACATCTTACAAGATATCATTACGTCAGAACGACAAAAGAGGCATTTTGAAGTCATGACCTGGAAACTAATCTGAGGGAGGAGGATCAAAAAGATGGCTAAAGCTACCAAGACATCGACGAAGAAAACTAGGAGTACCTTGGACCTTGGGAACAAAGCTCCGGATTTCTCTCTAAAAAACGACAATGGCGAGCCTGTAAAACTTTCGAATTACAAAGGCAAAAAAATTGTCTTATATTTTTATCCGAAGGATGATACACCCGGATGCACGGCAGAAGCCTGTTCATTCAGAGATGGAATATCTGAGATCCAGAAGAAAGGCGCCGTCATTTTTGGAGTCAGTACCGACTCCGTTGAATCCCATAAAAAATTTAAGGAGAAGTATCATCTGAACTTCCCGCTCCTGAGCGATGTCGACAAAAAGGTCGTCAACGCATACGGTGTGTGGAAAGAAAAAAATATGTACGGGAAAAAATATATGGGAATCGAGCGAACGACGTTCGTAATTGATGAAGAAGGCAATATCAAGAGAGTATTCCCGAAAGTGAAAGTGGAAGGGCATTACGACGAAGTTCTGGCTGAGCTCTAAGATTTTGGCCGCCGGCTTCGCAAATCATATTTGTTCATGAAGGAATTTTTTGAATTTGTGGCTCATAAACTCAAGAGGACAATTTAATGAATGAAGTAAAAGTCGAATTAGAACTTGAAGATTTGATACGCGAGATGCTCGTTAAACTCGAAGAGGATCCCGATCGCGAGGGTCTGAAGAAAACTCCATATCGTGTCGCGCGGGCGTATGAGTTTCTTACAAAGGGGTATAACCAGGATATCGAGTCTGTCATGAACAATGCCATCTTCGAAGAAAAGTACAGCTCGATGGTTCTGGTCAAGGATATCGACTTCTTCAGCTTATGTGAACACCATCTGCTTCCGTTCTTTGGAAAGGTGCATGTGGCGTATATACCGGACGGAAAGATAGTCGGTCTCTCCAAGATGCCCCGCATCGTGGAGGTATTTGCAAGACGCCTGCAAGTTCAGGAAAGGATGACGCAGCAGATTGCGGACACTTTGTACGATTACCTTTCGCCTCGCGGGGTTGGCGTCGTCATCGAAGCGCAGCATCTTTGTATGATGATGCGGGGAGTCGAGAAACAGAATTCGATTGCGACTACGAGCGCGATGCTTGGCGAATTCCGTGAAGATGTGAAGACGAGGGATGAATTTCTGAATCTCATTAACCGAAGGTAAGCGCCTTTGGGGCTCAGAGGCAAAGTAGCAATTATAACGGGTGCCAGCAAAGGCATCGGCAAGGCAATTGCGGAACATTACGGGCGTGAGGGCGCAAAGCTGATCATCTCGGCCAGACACGGGGAAATGCTTCACAAAACAAACGATGAATTGAAATCGAACGGAGTGGAGTCGATGGCTGTCATCGCCGACATGGCGAGAGAGGACGACGTAAAAAAGCTGGTTAAGACGGCAGCCGACACTTTTGGACGAATTGATGTGCTAGTAAACAATGCCGGCTTCGGGGTATTTAAACCTGTTTCTGAAATGACCACCGGAGAGTATGACGAACTCTTTGATGTCAATATGCGGGGAACATTTATAGCGACCCGCGAAGTGTTGAAATACATGACCGGACAAAACGACGGTGTCATAATTAACATTGCTTCTCTCGCGGGAAAAAACGCCGTCGAGAACGGCGCTGCATATGCGGCAACGAAGTGGGCAATGCTCGGATTCGGCAAGAGTCTCATGCTGGAGGTCCGCAAGTATAATATCCGAGTAATTACGATTTGTCCGGGTTCGGTCGATACGGATTTTTCATTTGGACACTCTCCAAACCGGGATAGAGTCTTAAAGCCTGAGGATGTAGCAGAAGCTGCAGTTCTAGCCGCATCACTTCCCGCACGAGCCATGATGAGTGAAATTGATCTGAGGCCTACGAACCCAAAGTAATCGACTTCTTCGAAAACTCTCCGGTATATTCAAGCAGGATGTGATCGAGGAAGTGCGGCGGCTGAAAAGTCTGCCGAGATGATTACCTAATCCGAATGCGGCTTTGTATATTGTAGTCAAAAAGATTTTTCGAATTGACGAAACTGTTTCTCCTGCGCGTTAGATCCCGAATAAGAAAAAACTTCAAGTCGCTGCGGCATTATAATTATCGGCTGTACTGGATTGCGCAGCTTATTTCTGTTTCCGGCACATGGATGCAGAACGTCGCCCTTGCATGGCTTGTCGTAACACTTACCGGTTCAGCTGTCGCGCTCGGTACCGCGACCGCGCTGCAATTTCTCCCCACACTTTTTCTGTCCCTCTTCGCAGGGGTCCTGATCGATCGTCTGCCGAAAAGAAAAATCATAATCCTTACTCAATCGGTTTCTGCAATCCAGGCTTTCATCCTCTGGGGGTTAGTCGCGTTCAAAGCGATCACTCTGTGGGAAATCTATGCTCTCTCGCTTCTGATTGGTCTCGCAAATGCGTTCGACCAGCCGGGGCGGCAGGCTTTTGTTGCAGAGATGGTGCCCGACGAAGACGTCGGGAATGCGATTGCATTGAATTCGCTTCTCTTCAATGCGGCAAGGACTGTCGGGCCGGCAATCGCGGGGTTTACAATTGCGGCAATCGGAGTGGCGTCAAGTTTTTTTCTCAACGGTGTAAGTTTCCTTGCGATAATCGTAGCATTGCTCATGATGAGGAAACCTCAGCTCAGAATCTTTGGCTCAAAGGTTGACTTCAGCATGAAGGATGGGCTGAGAGAAGGGATCTCATTCGCAGTCCACGAGCCGACAATCGCATCACTTCTGATTGTGCTTTCCTTCCTCGGGACTTTTGGTTTTAATTTCAGCACCGTCCTGCCTCTTCTCACAAAATTCGTGATGAACGGAGGGCCGGAGATGTTCGGAGTCCTTACCTCGTCGCTCGGCATCGGTTCGATGCTGGGCGCGCTGATCATAGCGGGAAGGCAAAAACCGACGAGAAAGTTTATCTATTTTTTCGCAGCGGTGTTTGGGGTTATGGATATTGCAATCTCGTTTTCCCGCAGTTACGTCTTTACGATAATCTTTCTTGTTTCGCTCGGTATCGCAAGCATAGCGTACATAGCATCAACCAATACTTCACTTCAGATGAACAGCCCGAAAGAATTACGGGGGAGGATAATGGGATTGTATGTGGTGATTTTTGCTGGTAGCACTCCGATCGGTGCAATGTTCACGGGGTTTATGGCAGATCTGCTCGGGACGGCAATGATGATTTTGGTCGAGGGTCTGTTGTGTTTGATGGGAGTTGGCGTCGGGACACTTTACATCAGGAGGAGAACCGTTGCAGGCGCGAGGAGAATTGAGGAAAAACCTTGCGAAAGCTCTGAGCCTTCGCAAGGCTAGTCGTCCTCATAACTTCCGGATTTATTTCGATGAATCCGGAGTCTGCTCTTCGGGGCTCCGATTCATCATATCCTTCATCATTTCGGCTCTATTTCTCATAAATTCCGCCGATCCTGTAATGTCCATATTGTCCATCATCGGTGCGTCGAACATTTCCACGTCATCAGGGGAAGAATCGTCGTCAAACAATATATCGGCATCTGCCGTCGACCCCAAATAATCCATGTCGTCGGCACCGGGATCGTTGTCCAATCCTTCGCCGAGCATCGGTCCTTCGTTTGTCATCGGACCCACGCCGAGACGTTGCTTTCTCATCTGCATCATCCCGTTCCTTCCGTTCGTTCGCATTCTAATCATCATCCTTCTCTTCTGCATTGCCATCCCAGGATGCTGTAGAACCTTTTTCCAAATCTTTTGTTGATCGGGTGTCAAGATTTTGTTTATTGCGAACCACCCATCGAGAAGATTTTTGCGAATCTGAACCTGCAATTTTGCAATGTCGTCGAGTTTATCCGCTATTGCACTCTCATCAGGAGTCTCTGCGGAAGCCAGTCGCTCGTAGTCTAAACGATCATGTGCAATTTGAGCGCGGAGATCGATTTGCTTCTGCATAATGCCGAATCTAATTTTTTGAACGGTCGCTTTTTGCTCGTCGGTGAGTTTAAGTCCGTTGCGGGCGTGCATCATGGTCCGGTGCCTTCCCCAGGTCGAATCGTCAGGGGAACCCTGAGGCTGGGCCATCACGCTGCCGGCCGCAGCCATAATACAAAAGGACGTGATCAACAATTCTATTCTCATGTCTTTTTACTCCTTTGATTGAATTCTATTGTTTGACACAACTTGAATCCTTTAGGTTTAAAGTGAATCGTGAATTGATAAGCTTGCGAGCTCTTTTAATGGCATATGCGCATCAGTCCAAAGGACGGATAAGCGGCGGAAATATTTCATAGGATGGTTTTCAAAGCCAAGGTAGGAACATTCGTACATGGCGATGCTTTAGCTTGAAGAGCTTTTTATCCTTTTTTATATTCAAATGGTGAAAACAATTCTTCGAAGCAGAATACTCGCCGGAAATTCACAGACGATCGCTGAGGACGCGGGCATTGTTGTGGAGAACGGATTTGTGACGGGAGTCGGGAAATTTGCGGAAGTGAAGCAAGGGATTGTTGGTGCCCGTACCCTTGAGTTTGACGGAATAATCTGTCCGGCTTTGATCAATTCCCACACTCATCTGGAATTGTCCCCCTTCAAGAAGATTCCTCATAAAGACTTCGTCGATTGGGTGCTGCATCTGGTCTCCGTAAGATATTCGCGGCAATACAGCGATGTGCGGTCCGAATGTGTGGAGGCGAAGTGCCAGTCTGAAAAATTGGGGACGTCATATTTTGTCAATGTCGGAAACGACTTCGAGCTCAACGAATTCCTCGGCAAGAATCAGCTCTTTCAATTTGAGCAGATCGGGATGAATGTCACCGCAGCGGAGGACATTTTTAAAAAGGCGGTATCATTTCTTTCGGGAAAAAACGAGATTCAAGCTGCGCTCGCAATACACGGACCGTATTCGACATCGGCACAGTTGATGAAAAAGATCAAGACGTTCAACAACAGCAGGAATCTGATTACTTCTGTGCATCTTGCAGAGACCGAGAGTGAAGTCGAGTTCATAAGGTTCGGGAGGGGAAGAATGACTGACCTTCTGAATATGCGACTGGGTACGGGCAGCTGGTCATTCCGCGGAACGGGATTGTCTCCCGTCGAGTATGTTGACTCGCTTGGGATACTCGACGAAAAGACTCTTTGCGTGCATTGTGTATTTGTCGAGGAAAAGGACCTGGAGATATTGAAGAAACGTAACTGCGGAATCGTTGTTTGTGTCCGCAGCAATCGCAACCTCAGCGGTTCGATCCCTGATATTTCTAGATTTATGAAGAGTGGAATCAGGGTGATGCTGGGCACCGACAGCCTGGCGAGTTCACCCGACCTTGACATGTTCGCGGAGATGTCATCGTTCTACGGAGAGTACCATGATGTACTCAATCCATCCGCAGTTTTCCGGATGGCGACAACGGATCCCTCTGAATTTCTGGGAATAAAAAATCTTTACGGCGAGATTGCACCGGGGAAAAGCGCATCGGTAGTTTTTGCGCCGTTCGCGGAAAAAAAAGAGAACGTATTCGAGTTTTTGGTTTCGGAAGCTAAGGGAAAGACGCAGGTTGTCAGCTGTTGAGCGGAAAATTTCTTTTGATATGTATTGTCATCGTTGTCGCAAGTTTTTCAATTTATAAAATGGTGATCGCTCCCGTAAGCGTGACTTTTGAGAGCTGTCCGGCAAAGATCCTGACGAACAGCTCATCTCCTATTGTGGTCGCTGTTTTCCCCGTCAACAGGCTGGGTCTCAGAATCCCGTTTGGACACCTCGACGGGAAATTTGTTGTGAACGAAGGTTCAGAAAAAATAGACATAGTCCAAGAAAAGAGAGATGAGCTCATTTTCAAAACGGGTGACAGTGTCGGAAGGCTGGTAATTTTTTATTACACAAATAGAATTCCTTTCCCAATCCAGATTATTTTGAACATTGAGAACAGTTCGCTCGCGATGAATAATCACTTTGCACATTTCTTCGCTTAATCACCCGGATGCTTGAATTTAAACTGCTCCAGACGGACACGCGAAGCAAGGCGCGGGCCGGTGTAATACAGACTGATCACGGTACTATCAAAACGCCGGTCTTCATGCCGGTTGGAACACGCGGAAGCGTCAAAGCGGTTGAACAACGGGAGCTCCTCGAAATAAATGCGCAGATAATTCTAGGAAATACGTACCATCTGTTCCAGAGGCCCGGTGTGGAAGTTTTGCAGAAATTCGGCGGACTTCATTCCTTCATGTCGTGGCCCAGACCGATTCTAACCGACAGCGGTGGTTTTCAGATACTTAGCCTTTCAGAGCTCAGTAAACTTTCTCCGGACGGTGTCGAATTCCGTTCTCACATAGACGGAGCATATTATTTTTTCACTCCCGAGAAAATTGTCGAAGTGGAACGGCAGATCGGAGCGGACATTATCATGGTTTTAGATGAATGTGCGCCATATCCGTCTGAGAAAGAATACATCGCCAGGAGCATTGAGCTGACCCGTGATTGGGCTATGAGGTGCAAGGAGGTTTTTTCAGCATCCGGCTCTCTTTACAACTACCGCCAATATCTGTTTGCAATTGTTCAGGGCGGTGTCCATCTCGACCTCCGTGAAAAAAATGCGAACGATCTTGTCGCTGCGGACTTTGACGGTTACGCTATCGGCGGTCTGGCTGTGGGAGAACCGATGGAAGAAATGTACCATGTTACGAATTTCGTAACGGATATTCTTCCGGCGAACAAGCCTCGATATCTTATGGGCATAGGAACTCCGGGAAATCTTCTAGAAGCGGTCGAAAGAGGAGTGGATATGTTCGACTGTGTTATGCCGACTCGAAACGGACGAAACGCACAGGCATTTACCATAGAGGGAACGATTAACATAAAAAACGCAGTTTATAGATTTGATGAGTCTCCTTTATGTAAGGAGTGCGACTGTTATGCCTGCAAGAATTTCTCGAGGGCGTACGTTCGCCACCTCTTCAATGTCGATGAGATACTGGGACTACAGCTGGTTTCCTTACATAATTTGCGGTTTTTTATTAACTTGATGGAGAAAACGAGGCTCGCGATTGCCGAGAGTCGGTTTCTCGAATTTAAATCAGAGGTACTCTCAAAAATGGAAAGCAAAAAAAAGGAGGAAATTTGATCAATTTATTTCTTGCACTCATGGCGCCTCAGGGCGGAGATGGCGGCGGGAGTATGATCAGTACGCTGTTGATGTTTGGTCTCATCATCGTGATTTTTTATTTCATGATAATTCGTCCGCAGAGTAAGAGGCAGAAGGAGCGACAGAAGATGTTGGAGGCGATGAAGAAAGGTGACAAGGTGGTCACGAGCGGCGGTATCCATGGTAAGATCATCGCCATGGAAGACAAGACCGTGCTGCTTGAAATTGCCGATAACATAAAAGTCAAAGTCGAAAAATCCGCCGTGTCGGCTGTAGTGCCGGAGTGATCGGAGATCCCGATGCGGGAACAGTTTAAGTTTGATGACATCGAAGCTGCCGTCGAAGACATTCGACAGGGCAAAATCATAATCGTTGTCGATGATGAGGAGCGCGAAAACGAGGGCGACTTTGTTGTCGCGGCCGAGAAGATTTCGCCCGAGATAATAAATTTTTTTGCAAAGCATGCGCGCGGAATAATTTGCGTGGCGTTGCTGCCGGAACGAGCCGACGAACTTCAGCTGGATATGATGGTCGGGGAAAACACTTCGCTGCACCAGACCGCTTTCACCGTAAGCGTCGATGTGCTGAAGGGAACGACCACCGGAGTCTCGGCCTCTGATCGCGCAGCTACGATTAGAGCGCTCGTCAGTCGCGATACCAAGCCTTCGGATCTGGGAAGACCCGGTCATATCTTCCCGCTTCGTGCGATGAAAGAAGGCGTCCTGAGAAGGGCCGGACATACCGAGGCGGGGATTGATTTGGCAGGATTAGCTTCACTTTATCCTGCCGCAGTTTTGTGCGAGATAATGAACGACGACGGTACGATGGCGCGTGTTCCGCAGCTCATAAAGATTGCGCGGGAATTCGGACTTCATATTGTAACGATTCGCGACTTGATCCATTACAGGATGCAGCGCGAAAAAATGGTGAAACAGATCGTGTCAACGAAGTTGCCGACGAAGTACGGAAATTTCAATTTGCATCTTTATCAGAGCACCATCGACAAAAAGGAACACCTTGCACTGGTCAAAGGGGAAATAACTGCCGATGTGCCGGTTCTAGTTCGCGTACATTCCGAGTGCCTCACGGGAGATGTGTTTGCGTCCCGGAGATGCGATTGCGGTGAACAGCTTCATCGCGCCATGATGATGGTTGAGCAAGAGGGTACAGGTGTAGTTCTCTATATGCGCCAGGAAGGCCGCGGAATCGGGCTGGTCAACAAGATCAAAGCATATAAACTTCAAGACGACGGGCATGATACTGTAGAGGCGAATGAAAAACTGGGATTTAAAGCAGACTTGCGCGATTACGGAATCGGGGCGCAGATATTGGTTGACCTGGGTGTCAAGAAGATGCGCCTGATGACGAATAATCCCAAGAAGATAGTCGGGCTTGAAGGATATGGGCTCGAGGTTGTGGAGAGAGTGCCGATTGAAGTAGAACCCAATGAGATAAATCAGAGATATCTCGAAACCAAACGTGATAAATTAGGTCATTTCATCCTCGATTCTGAGGATGAGAATCTTTAGAGAAAATTTGTTATATTAAAGTCAAGCCATTTTGCTCAGCATCCCTGGGCAAATGGCTTTCGTATTTTAGTGAAACGATTTCTGGAGGTGCAGATGTCAAATAACTCGATTTATTTGACAAAGGAAAAATTGGTGGAGCTCGAATCGCAGCTCAAGGAGATGAAGACGAAGGGACGTCAGGAGGCGGCGCGCAAGATTGCCGAGGCGAGGGGCCATGGCGACCTTTCCGAAAATTCCGAGTATGATGCCGCAAAGGAGGAGATGGCGATGCTCGAACTTCGCATCTCCCAGCTTGAACAGACTCTCACTAGGGCGCGAGTGATGGATCCAACTGAGGTAAGAACGGATAAGGTTTATATTTTCAGCAAAGTTCAGCTCCTCGACATGCTGTCAAACAAAACCATCGAGTACCAGCTCGTCTCAACAGAGGAAGCCGACCTTCTAAAGGGGAAGATTTCGACGGACTCACCGATCGGGAAAAGTCTTCTTGGCAAGACCGTCGGTGAGATGGTCAGCGTGAAAGTTCCAGCGGGGATGAAACAGTACAAGATTCTTCAAATAGGAAAGTAGTCGCAGGCTTCAGGTTTGCGAACACTAATTGACAGATTTTCGTTTTACAGGCGCTGGCCATGTTGCTGAGGGAAAACTGCTTGTGGCGAGAAATCTAGAATTCAAAGCGAAGGTCGGGGATTTACCCGCGCTTGAGGGGCTTTTCAAAGAGAACGGTGCAGTCTTCATCGAGGATTTGAACCAGATGGATGTCTACTTTTGCGTCCCAAAAGGGAGACTGAAATACCGGGAAATACTTGGCCACAGATCCGAGCTGATTTTTTACGAGAGAGATGAAAACTCTTCTGCCAGCATGCAAAGCAACTACGATATTCTGTGCATCGATGACTCATCGTTAAAGGACTTCCTTGTCAAGGCGCTCGGCGTAAAAGTGGTCGTACAGAAAAAACGGCGGTTGTTGAAACTGAAAAATGGCCGTATTCACCTCGACCGGGTCGAGAGTTTAGGACAATTCCTCGAGTTTGAGGTCGTTTCGGAAGGCGACGATGCAGGTGACGTGAAGTTGCTGGATAGGCTGAAAAAATTGGCGCAGCCATTTGTCACTCAGGAAATTAATGCTTCGTATAGCGACCTGATGCTATTAGAAAATTATTAGAAAGCCACGGGATTCTCGTTAACGGAGTAGTTCTCGGAGAATTCTCGAATAGTTTTCTCTATCTCGGGAAGTGTTTCCACTCGTACGAGTTTAGATCTTAGCGCCGATCCATTCCTGATTCCGTGGAAATATCCGTGGTAGTATTTCCTGAATTCCAAGATCCCCCGCCGCGCACCCTTCAATTCAATCTCCATTTCGAGATGCCGGAGACAAATTGCGGCCCGCTCTTCAAAGCTCGGCTCAGCAGGGAGTGTGCCATGATCTCTTAAATGCTTGATGTCTCTGAAGATCCAAGGATTGGTGACGGCGCCCCGCGCGACCATGACGCCGTCGCAATTCGTATAGTCAAACATATCAATCGCGTCCTGGGGTACTCTGATATCGCCGTTTCCGATGATCGGCAACTCGGCAGTTTCTTTAACTTGCCTGATCCAATCCCAATTTGCCTCTCCATCATGGTGCTGGTCTCTCGTCCGCGCGTGGATCGTCAACGCGGACAGTCCTTCCCCGGCACAGATATTGGCCACCTCAAATATTGTAATCGAATTTGAATCCCAGCCGAGCCGGGTCTTTAAAGTGACAGGGATCGACACGGCCGTCCTGACCGCATGAATGATTGCACGCATTTGTTTCATGTCCTTCAGGAGTCCTGCGCCTGCGCCGCGTTGAGCCACCTTCGGAACCCAGCAGCCGGCGTTGATGTCGATGAAATCGGGCCCGGCACTCTCGGCAATTCTCGCAGCCTCTGCCATTACGTTCGGGTCCCCGCCGAATATTTGAATGCCGACTGGCCGCTCTTTTTCGTCGTTCGCAAGTTTCGCCAGACTTTTCCTTGCGGACCGGATCAATCCATCGGAACTTATGAACTCACTATAGACGATGTCTGCGCCGAATTCCTTGCAAATAAGACGAAAACCGAGGTCAGTCACGTCTTCCATGGGCGCGAGAGCGATCGGTTTTTCTAATTCATGGCTGCCGAACCTAATTTTCATGAATTAATTTCACCCGAAGATCCAACTTTGTCAAGGTCAAAAGAAATCTTGACAAATGCTCCAATCAGTCACTCTATCCCTATACATGACTCTGCATCATGGTACGATCTTGTTGAGCGGATATTCGATGATTCCCTCGGCTCCGTTTCTTTTCAATTCCGGAACGAGGAGCCGAACAATTCGCTCTTCAATTATTGTTTCTATCGCAACCCAATCGTCGTCGGCAAGCGGAGAGACCGTCGGTCTCCGCAGCGCGGGGATGATTCCGATTACCTTTTGAAGGTCTAATTTTCTGATATTCATTTTCAACCCGACCTTCCCTTCCGCGGCGATCGCTGCCTTCAGAAGAAGCGCGATCGTGTCGATCTTTTCTTTTTTCCACGGGTCGCGATAGGCTTCTTTGTTCGCAATCAACCGCGTGGATGATTCGAGAACCGTGTCGATAATCCTTAAATGGTTCGCTCTCAACGAGCTTCCCGTCTCCGTCACTTCAACTATCGCATCGGCAAGTTCAGGCACTTTGGCTTCGGTTGCTCCCCACGAAAACTCTACCGAGGCTTCTACATTATGCTTCTTAAGATATTGCTTTGCTATGTTTACAACTTCCGTCGAAATCCTTTTTCCCCGAAGGTCCAGCGGGGATTTGAAAGAAGAATCTTCTTGAACCGCGAGGACCCATTTCACCGGACGCATACTTTGCTTTGCATACACGAGTTCGGCGACTTCGACGACGTCGCTGCCGGTTTCTAAAATCCAGTCTTTCCCGGTTATACCCGCATCGAAGGTACCGAGTTCGACGTATCGAGCCATCTCCTGCGCGCGCACCAGCATAGGCTTAATCTCCTCGTCTTCGATGTTCGGTACATAGCTTCTGGATGATACCGAAATGCCGTAGCCTGCTTTTTGAAAAAGGGTGAACGTCGATTCCTGAAGGCTCCCTTTCGGTAAACCGAGTTTCAGAATTTTTTTGTCGTCTGGCATTTTTCCTCTTCAAAGTTTCTTGATGATCGATTACTTACGATAACTAGTAGCTATGGGTGGACTATTTTCTTATTACGAATTCTACGCTGTCAGGATGAACGGATATTACCTGGAATGCTGAAGGAGCTTTGATGTCCGGATCTATGTGCGGAAATCGAGAATGTATGAGACTATTGTAGTCCAAAGTCGCTGTCAAGGAATCTGCGGTTATGGCGGACATCGCGTTGATTCCTCCCCGGATAGTGATGTCGACAGTTGGCGGAAGAAGCAATATCCCGACAGAGTCTGCGTTGTTCAAAATTTTTATCGGAATATTCTTATATGTGTTCTCTGCAATTTGTTCGACATCGATCTTCACTTCCGCCTGTGCGGCATCGAATTTTATCAGGCCGCCAAGCGAATCATCCAAAGCAATTTTCGTATCGATTGGATTGATAGCGTTCCTGAATCTCTTCGGCTCGGTGAACCATGAGTTGATTCCTTCGAGCAATTTCTTAGCACCGGAGATTGTGACGGAATCTGGATCCACCTCAGGCTTTCCTCCGATCATGAATCCATCATGCGGGATGACATACGCTCTGGACAACAATGGAATTTTTTTGGCGATCACCGTATCGAGAATTATCACAATGGAGTCGGGAGTGAAGCTCAAGACCTCTGCCGACGAGCCTATGTCTAGTGAGTAGGCAAGCTCCTTACCCGTCAAAAGTATCCTTTTCCTTTCTAAACTTGAGGCGTCGAAGTCTATGTTCGAGGCAGTTGAAAGATAGGACGAAGCAAGCTGCCATCCGGTGCCGCGGACTCTGACCAGGATACTGTGGGGCACGGGGCTTGCCGGGGATATGTTCTGAGGAAGTCCGCTGAGCCTGAATGGAACTCGGATCGCTACCGAATATTGGCTGTTCATTGAAACCGACAACCAAACTAGGACTGAAAGTACTACGGAAGCAATTATGACGTGCGTTTTCTTTTCCATTAGAATGAAACTAGAATTTACGGATCAAACTACCGACAGAGTCAAAATTTCGAAATTCCCGTGCCGGCCAATATCTTGCCCGAACATTGCCATGGGGATTCCCGACGGAAATGTTTGGCAAAGACAGTTATCAGGAATTTGGATGTCAATTTCGACTGCAGGCAGCTTCACTTTGGAATTTTTCCACAGGAAAATTTAAACTTGTTGGCACAGAATTCCAAAGAAAAGAGACCTTTTTCAAGAAATTGATTGCTATTTGTCCGTTCCTTTGGTAATTTTTTTACGAATGAAACTTGCGGTACTTGTGTCTGGCAGAGGCACAAACCTTCTTAATATCATTAAAAAGCACGAAGATGGATTTCTCAAGTCGGAAGTGGTGCTGGTAATTTCCGATCATCAATGTGAAGCTATTGAAAGGTCGAAGCATGCCGATATTCACGCCGAGGTGATTGACCCAAAGAGTTTCATTGCTGAAGTTGAATTTGGGAATGCATTGATAAACATTTTGCGTGAATGTAAAATCGATTTTGTTGTGCTCGCAGGTTTCTTAAAAAAAATTCCGGATGTTGTCATCGAAGGTTTTAAGAATAAAATTCTCAATATCCATCCTGCACTTCTTCCGTCGTTTGGCGGAAAAGGGATGTACGGCATGAGAGTTCACCAGGCGGTCATCGATTATGGTTGCAGGGTAAGCGGCGTCACGGTTCACATAGTGGACAGCGATTACGATCATGGTCCCGTCGTTCTGCAGAAGTGTGTGCCGATTGAGTTCACGGATACGGCCGAGAGTCTTGCCGCAAAGATTCATCAGATAGAATATCAGATTCTGCCGGAGGCAATAAAACTCTTCGAGGATGACAGAATAAAAATAGAAGGGAGAAGAGTTTTTCTTTTGTGAAAATAAGACGAGCATTGATCAGCGTTACGGATAAAACGGGGCTTATCGATTTTGCTTCAACTTTGACCAAGAGCGGGGCTGAAATTTTCAGTACGGGCGGAACATTGAGGGTTCTGCAAGAAGCCGGAGTCCCGGCTAAGAGCATAACCGAAATCACCAAGTTTCCCGAGATTCTCGATGGCAGGGTCAAGACGCTTCACCCGGCAATATTCGCCGGAATATTGGCGAGAAAAAATGTGCCCGAACACATCGATGAGATCAAGAAACTAAGCCTCTCATTATTTGATTTGGTCGTCGTCAATCTCTACCGCTTCGAAGAGACTGTCGCGTCGGGTGCCAATCTTGAAACAGTCGTCGAGAATATCGACATCGGCGGACCATCTTTGATACGTGCGGCGGCGAAAAATTATGAAAGCGTTGCGGTCGTCGTGGATCCGTCTCAATACGGTGAGGTGGCTTCCGCGATCGACAGCAAGGGAGAAGTCGGTTTCGAATTGATGAGGGAACTCGCGGCCAAGGCGTTTGAGAAAGTGGCCGGGTACGATGTCGCAATCGCTGATTTTTTCGGAGGAAAATTTCTTGGTGATTCTCCGCCCGGGAAATCTATTTTCGTCGCCGAGGCTAAGACCATGGAAATGCGTTACGGGGAAAACCCGCATCAGACAGCAGGCTTCTACGGAAATCTCGAGGAATATTTTCAAAAACTCCACGGGAAAGAATTATCATACAATAACCTGGTCGACGTCGACGCCGCACAGAGACTCATTCAAGAGTTTGATCAACCTGCGGCGGTGATTATCAAGCATACCAATCCGTGCGGCGTGGCAATGGGAAACGATATTCATGAAGCATACACCAAGGCGCTGCAGACTGACCCGAAGAGCGCATTCGGCGGCATCGTTGCGGTGAACGGCAGAGTTGGCGTGGAATTAGCGGAGTTGTTGAACCAAATTTTCCTTGAAGTTTTGATCGCGCCGGAATTTTCCAGTGATGCACTCGATTTATTGAAAAAGAAAAAAGACAGACGGCTCATTCAAAACCGAAAGAGATTGCCGAATGATATCCAGATCCGTTCGTCCTGCGGCGGTTTTCTCGGACAAACTGCGGACGATGTTGTTTTGAATGAAAACGATTTGAAAGTGGTGACCAGCCGCGCACCGACGGAACATGAACTGACCGATCTGAAATTCGCTTATAAAGTCTGCAAGCATGTGAAGTCAAATGCGATAGTATTTGTTAAAGACGGGATGACGCTCGGCACCGGGGCCGGGCAAATGTCCCGTGTCGATTCCGTGAAAATCGCACGCATGAAAGCCGACGAGGCCGGATTGGACTTGAAGGGAAGCTGCGTCGCTTCAGACGCATACTTCCCGTTTTCAGACAATGTCGAAGAGGTTTCAAAAGCAGGTGCGACGGCGATAATCCAACCCGGCGGGTCTGTTAGGGATTCGGAATCAATCGAAGCAGCGAACCGACTGAATATTTCTATGGTTTTCACAGGCATTAGACATTTCAAACACTAAAAAGAAGAAGAGTAAATGATGGGATTCTTCGGACTTTTGTCAAATGATTTAGCAATAGATCTTGGAACCGCGAACACGTTGATCTCATTGCGCGGGAAGGGTATAGTCCTTCGTGAACCCTCAATTGTAGCGTTCGACAAGAACACGAAGCGCATTGTCGCGATCGGACATGAAGCGCGAGAGATGCTCGGTAGGACTCACAGGGATATCCAGGTCATCCGTCCGATGCGGGACGGAGTGATCGCAGATTTTGAAATCGCAGAAGGGATGCTTCGTGCGTTCATAAAAAAAGTCCACGCCGGGATGCTACCGAGTCGGAGAATCGTAATAAGCGTGCCGAGTGGAATTACGGAAGTCGAGAAGCGCGCGGTGCGTGACGCATCTGAACATGCCGGCGCAAAGGAAGTGCACTTGATCGCGGAGCCGATGGCGGCGGCTATCGGGATAGGTCTTGATGTCGATGCGCCCGTCGGCAACATGGTTATAGACATAGGCGGTGGTACGACCGAGATTGCCGTCATCGCTCTTTCAGGTATAGTGAACGAGGAGTCGATCCGGATTGCGGGCGATGAGATGAATAATTCTATCATACAATTTTTCAAAAAGAACCATAATATCCTGATCGGCGAAAGAACTGCCGAGGCGATAAAATGCGAAGTCGGTTCAGCGATGCCGCTCAAAGAAGAAATAACCATCCAGGTCAAAGGGAGAGACTTAGTGGCCGGTATCCCGAAAACAACCGAGGTAAGTTCAGCCGAGATACGAGAAGCACTGAATGAACCTGTGGGCGCGATAGTAGATGCAATCAAGATCTCTCTCGAACGAACTCCCCCCGAGCTTTCGGCAGATATTCTTGACCGCGGAATAATGCTGTCCGGCGGCGGAGCTTTGTTGAAGGGTCTGGACGAGCGGATAAGAATGGAAACCAATCTTCCCGTCCATGTCGCCGAAGATCCTCTGACCGCGGTCGTCCGTGGCGTCGGAAAAGTGCTCGACAAAATTGCAGAGTACAGCAAGGTGCTGATTAAGAGCAGGCGATATTAGAGGTGAAAAACAAGAAGTGAATAACAATATGTCGCCCCGGATTTTTGGCTTGTCGATTTTGGTTTTTCACTGTTCACTCTTAGATTATATTTACGAGAATGTTTAAATGGCTTTCTGAGTTCTATAGAGTAGCAAAGAATTATATAGTTTTCGCCCTACTCCTTTCCTTTTCTTTTTTTTTAATCTCAACCAACAATAACATTCATACACGCGGCTTGCAGACGATAGGGCTGCTTACCACTTCTTATTTGGAGGACATCGTCAAGTCCGTGGTTAATTATTTCTCTCTGTCCTCGAGGAATGAAGAGCTCGAAAGAGAGAACGCTCAGTTGGTCGATCTGACGGCAAAGATCAGGCGCGCGTTGCTTGAAAATGGACAACTGAGGTCAATGCTGAAGCTTCGAAGTGAGATCACCGCTCCCTTGATTCCTGCGAATGTCATCGGGCGCTCTACTGAAGAAGGAAAATATTTTCTAACCCTCGATGCGGGAGAGAAAGACAATGTCTATATCGGCGATCCGGTGGTGAGCGGCGAAGGTTTGGTGGGTACTGTCATTGCTACCAGCGGAAATTTCTGTATGGTGCGGACGCTTTTGGACAACGACAGCAGAATCGCGGCAAAGTTGTTTAATGCTTCGGCAGACGGGATCATCGTATCCGGTGAATTTGGGGAGCTGAGCATGAAAAATGTTTCGAGAAGATATGCGATCAGTAGAGGGGACATAGTGGAGACTTCTTCTCTAAGCAGTCTCGTTCCTCCGGGGATCGTTATCGGGTCAGTTTCCAGCGCTGCTGATGAGACCGGAAATATTTTCAAGAAAATTAAAATCCAGCCCGCTGTGGATTTCTCTTCACTTTCTGTCGCGTTCATCATGCATTACAGCCGTTCCAGTGAAGCGAGCGGTCTTGAGGAAAAGGAACTGAAGAAAAAAAGATGACGAAAAAGTTATTAGGATATTTTGCTCTTGGCATGGCCGCGATAGTCCTGCAGAAATTTCTGGATAACTTTGCCGCGATAGATATGGTGTCTCCGCAGCTCGTGATCCTTTTTGTGGTTTTTGTTGCACTTCGGGAAGGACAACTCTTCGGAATTTGTAACGGATTCATTGCCGGATTTTTTCATGACTTGCTTGTCACCCATTTTCTAGGGGTTACCTCCTTCATCGCTGTCATCGCAAGTTTCGTTGCCGGATTTTTCTATAAAGAGAGCGATGTCGAATTAGCGGCAAAAACCTTTAATTTTATTTGGATTTCTGCGATCTCATTATTCGTTTCGCAATTTTTCGCATTGCCCATAGTTTCAGCAGGCGAATTGAATTATTTCTATATTTTCTTGAAATTCACGCTAGGAACAACAGCTTACACTTCGGTTTTTGCGATGATAATTGTTTTCATCAACGGCAGGAAATATGTTTGATACCGACTTTGGTTCTCGAATAAGATCGCTCATGATAAAGTGTGCGGTGGTTGCCGCACTGTTTGCCATCGTCGTAAAATTGGGCGACCTGCAGCTCATGAACGAAGTGGTCTATGGAAAAAAATCCGAAGAGATCACGACAAGGATTCTTGTTCAGCAGCCGTTGCGAGGGGAAATATTTGACCGCAATGGAAGTGTGTTAGTCGAGAATGATCCCGCATACGAGGTTTCGGTTATTCCTTATGAATTCAAGAACACTCAGATACCTTCACTCGCTGCTCTGCTGCAAATGGACAGCATCGATATTTCTCGACGTATCCAGATAGGCGAAAACATATCACCTTACTTTCCGGTAAGGTTGAAGCGTGACATTCCGTTTGCCACCTTGTCGTCGATCGAGGAACATCTGAAAGATTTTGTCGGCGTTTATTTTGACATTGAACCGAAGAGAGTCTACATCGGTAAAGCGCGAGCTGCGCATGTACTGGGATTTACAAAAGAAATCTCCGAGCCGCAGCTTGCCACCCTGGGGGATTACTATAAACCAGGCGACATCGTGGGATACACCGGACTCGAAGCGAGTTATGAAACGATTCTCCGAGGTCAGAAAGGTTTAAGATATCTGGCGGTCAACGCACGCGGGCAGACCATGGGGAGTTATGACAACGGGAAGATAGATGTCCAGGCTCAGGATGGATCCGACTTGCATCTTTCTCTCGATGAAGGACTCCAGGTTCTTGCCGAGTCATTGATGGTCGGAAAAAAGGGAGCTGTCGTCGCTCTCGATCCTAACAATGGTGAAGTGCTGGCAATGGTGAGCGCGCCTGACTTTGACCCCTCCGTTTTTTCAGGTTACACGTCTAAACAGCAGTGGGAAGAGTTGAACAACGGCGACAACCATGCGCTTTTTAACCGGGCAACGATGTCAGTTCTCCCTCCAGGCTCAACGTTCAAGATGGTCCTGGCAAGCGCCGCGCTTCAGGAGGGAACCATAAAAGATAGTTGGACTGTGCATTGCCCCGGCTCGTTTTATTTTGGGACAAGATTATTTAGAGACGATGCGGTCCATGGTACGGTCAACGTGTATGAAGCCATCGAAAAATCATGTGACGTCTATTTTTACAACTTAATGCTGAAGGTCGGCTTCGATGCCTGGACGAAGTACGGAGAGATGTTTGGATTCGGAACAAAGACGGGAATAGATCTGCGCGAAGAAAGCGCTGGTATCCTGCCTTCGAGAGATTATTACGATCAAATATTTGGAAAAAATAGGTGGACATCCGGATATCTGATCAGCCTCGCGATCGGTCAAGGTGAAGTGAGCGTGACTCCGCTGCAATTGGCTGCCTATACCATGACGCTTGCAAATTTCGGCGACTATTTCCAGCCGCATATCGTCCGGTATATTTGCGACCAAAGGACAGGCAAAACATTCTACACTCAGTACAGCGAAAGAAATATTCCGATCAGTAAAGAGGTTTTTGACGAGCTTCGGCAAGGCATGGAATTAGTAGTGAACGGCCCCGCCGGGACGGGAAGTGTCGCGCAGATCCCCGGAGTCATCGTAGCTGGAAAAACAGGAACCGCGCAGAACCCGCACGGCAAACCACACTCGTGGTTCATTGCATTTGCTCCTTTTGATAATCCCAAAATTGCACTTTGTGTCCTGGTGGAGAATGCAGGCTGGGGCGGGTCTGTCGCAGCCCCGATAGCAAAACAACTTCTACAATATTACCTGAATGAGACCGGTGCTCTGCCGCAACCGCAGCAAAACCGAGTGGTAGCAGCCGCCGTGTTACACTGATGTTCAAATTTTTAAAAGACTCGTTCGATTACAAAACATTCTTATTGGCTGTTTTGTTGGGCACCATAGGAGTCTTGTCTGTAAACAGTGCCACTTTCAACTCAGCGTCGCATAGTTTCTTCATCCGCGACATTATCTGGCAGGCCAGCGGCCTCATAGTGGCACTTGCGGTCTTGTTCTCGTCCAACAGATTTTTACAAAATGGTGCATACTTTTTTTATGTCCTGACGATGCTGCTGCTTGTGTTCGTGCTGGTTGCGGGCAAAAAAGTCTCCAGCCATTCAAGCTGGGTCGGCCTTTTTGGCGGAGGAGGTCAGCCGTCGGAGCTTGCGAAGGTCGCGACCATACTTACGCTGTCTAAATTCCTGTCCGAAAAAGGAAGCGAGCGGAATCAGTGGCAAGTCATCGGAATTTCTATAGGCATTGTCGGATTGCCGATGATCCTCACGATGCTCCAGCCTGACCTGGGAACCACGATAGTCTACCTCGCAATATTCTTCTCTATTCTTTACTGGTGGGGATTGCAGCCAATCATTATCGTTGGTTTGATTGCCCCGCTTGCGATCATATTCGCTGAATTTTCGGGTACAACCGTTCTCGTCATTACGGTCATCTCCCTGGGCTTGTTGTTTTTCTTTTTGAGCGGAAGAAGATTATTTTCAGTAACTTTGAGTTTTGTGGCTGTGGCGTTCGGCTTGTTTATGGAATATTTTTATAAGAAACTTCTCCAGCCTCACCAGCAGAAGCGAATCCAGATTTTCTTGCATCCTAATCTCGATCCTCAAGGTGCCGGTTATAATGCACTGCAAGCAAGGGTCGCGATTGGAAGTGGCGGCCTCTTCGGGAAGGGCTACCTCCATGGAGCACAGACTCAACTTCGTTACGTACCGGCCCGCTGGACAGACTTTATCTTTACGGTCATAGGAGAGGAATTCGGATTTTTCGGATCTGCGGTAACTTTGTTGGCGTTCGGCGCTTTGTTCTTCCGCGGACTGAGAATCGCGGAATTAGTCAAAACAAGATTCGCCAGTCTTGCCTCGGTCGGGATAACTTCTGTGTTGTTATTCCATGCTTTCGTGAATATCGGGATGAATATTAATCTTGCACCGATCGTAGGAATACCGCTTCCATTCATAAGTTACGGAGGCTCTTCCATTTTATCCGATTGGATGATGGTCGGAATCCTCCTGAACTTTTATGCGCATAGGAAGGAGCACTAATTCGTTGGAAGTGGGACTTGTGCGGCGACAGAGAAACATTTTCTGCATGATGAGGAGCCCCGGATTACAAACGTCAGGCCCAAGCAAATCTCAATCTCATTTCTGAGAGATCGAAATGAGCTTTAAGAAACTCGATGCTTCGATTGAGAAACACAAGAGCAATCTTTGCATCGGATTGGATCCGCTGCCGGAAAAAATTCCGGAGTTTCTGTCGGAATATGAGGATCCCGTCCTTGAATTTAATTCCCGCATCATCGAAGCGACACAGGATGTCGTTTGTGCCTATAAACTGAACACCGCGTTCTACGAAGTCTTGGGCGAGAAGGCATGGTCCACTTACGGCGAGACGATAGCGCGGATTCCCGACGACGTGTATGTAATTGCCGACTGCAAACGAAGCGACATAGGCAACAGCGCGAAACATTACGCACAGACATTTTTCGATTTCTTTGAAGTCGATGCGTTGACGGTGAATCCTTATATGGGATATGACTCGGTAGACGCCTTCCTGAATTATCGTGACAAAGATGCGTTCGTGCTGGTTCTTACTTCGAACCGAGGAGCAGAGGACTTTCAACTTATGGAGTTTGGCGGGAAAAAATTTTATGAAGTCGTCCTTGAGAAAATCTCCCAGTGGAATAAGGAGGGGAACATCGGCGCAGTCGTAGGCGCAACGAAGGTGGAGCAGCTCTCGCATATCAGAAAATGTTATCCGCAGATCCCGCTTTTGATTCCGGGTATCGGAGCGCAGGGTGGTTCGATAGAAAGTGTCGCCGAAGTCGCAGGCACGGATGGAGCACCCGTCATTGTGAATGTCGGCCGCGACATAATTTTTTCCGGTTATGATGAAAAGTTCGCAGACAAAGTCAGAGAGAAAGCTTTTTTCTATAACGCGTTGTTGAAAAAATGATGCAGCTGACCTTGCGAGGCTCTCCACTTCGCGAGGTTCTGCTGCTATGCAGCCTTTTGGTTCTAAGGGAGGTGCGATATGGCATTCTCAGAGCGAGATCATCTGGAAAATATTTCAGAATTCCAGCTTAAGGAGCTGTTCAGAAACCACAAGTTTGATTCCGATCTGCGAACAGTCTCGGGCAGGAAAGTCGAAATTTCTCAAATCGGCGAGCCGAATTCGGACGCAGGACCGGATTTCAATCACTCGATCGTCAAAGTCGACGGGATCACGATGCGCGGGGATATCGAGCTCCACAGGAAAAATTCCGACTGGTACGGCCACGCGCATAATTCCGACAGGAACTATAACGGGGTTATACTGCACCTCGTCGTGAGATCCGACGACGACCGGTTATGTCTTACCGAATCCGGAAGAAGGGTTGAGACCATCGAGCTGTCGAAATTTTTGTCGAGCGATTCGATGGACTTTCTAGCAGCGACAAATTCGGGTGAAAAAATCTTCTCTCTTAGGTGCGCTAATGAAACCTACAAGATGGCATTCAAGGATAAGATGGATTATCTGGAATCTCTCGGAGAGAAACGGTTCATGCACAAGGTGAACAAACTTGAAGAGCGCCTTAAAGATATTGTCGATGAAAATAGGCCTGTTGTCTTCGAAGCGAAGCAAAAATATTTCCGAGATTTTTCCGAGCTGCTTATCGAGCATAAGACTTACGAGAAATCGGAGCTGCAGGACGACGGCTACTGGGACCAGCTTCTGTACGAAAGTGTGTGTGAAGGTCTTGGATACAGCAAGAACACTGCGGCGTTTAGAAAGCTTTGCCGGAATGTTTCGCTGTCGTTTCTCCTGGAAAATTCCGGCCGCAGCAAGAAGACTGTCGAGGCGATACTCTTCGGAGCGGCGAATCTTCTTCCGATGGACAAGAGTGGATTCGATGACGAGTCTATAGGCTACTGTGAAGAGCTGGACAAAACTTGGCAGGGAATCAAGCGGAAATATAAGCGAGAATATGTTGATAAATCAGAGTGGCTGTTCTTCAAGCTCCGACCACAGAACTTTCCGACCCTTCGTATCGCTGGCGCAAGCTGTTTCCTCACTAATGAGAAACGTAAATTTTCAGCGAAGGATCTGGATCAAATCGCCGCGGGAAGGGACGGAAATGAAATCCTGTCGCATTGGAGGGAAGTGTTGATTGTTCCCGCAGAAGGTTTCTGGTCGCGCCACTATGTCTTCGGAACTCCCTCCACCACAAGCGTGAGGATGCTGATCGGTGCTTCCCGTGCACAGGAAATTATCGTAAATGTTATTTTGCCATTGACTTATCTTCGGGGAAAACTATTTGAAGCCGCGCAGATGCAGGAGAAGTCGCTGGAAATTTACCGAAACCATGCGCCGATGGCCGATAATAACATTACGCTTCTTGTTAAAGAACATCTCTTCGGCGGAGACAATGTGTTTGATTCGGTTCTCGCACAACAGGGAGCGATTCATCTCTACCGTTCTTTCTGTTCGGAGAGAAGGTGCGAGAGGTGCAGGATCGGAAAAACTATTTTAAAAAAAACCGCTACTTGATTTTTTCTATTTAAAGGGGACCTTTAGAAAAATGCTCGTGCCGAAAATTTGGTCATACCCTCGGGCATTCGTCTTTCCGTAATTCCATCCGTTGTCGTGTGCTGTTTTACTTCTTATTATAATACCATTCACAATAATCCGCATACTTTTTTTCATCTGTCATCCCAATAACGCTAATTTGGTTCTGACCTTGCCTTAGTCTGATGTTTTCCCAGGCGATTTTATGAATATCGGAATCCATAGGCTTCTTGGAAATAAACTCGCCATTCACATAGAGTTCAACCTCATTCAGGTTGGTATAAACTGCTACCTGAACATTCGGATCTTTTCTGTCGGCGTCGCGCTTGCTAACAATGTGCAATGTTGGTTCATCGGACCAATTGGCTTTATAGAAGTAAAAGGCGTCTTTCTTTGTTTGCCGGTCGTGCGTAACCAAACCTTTGTAATTCATGTAAGGTTTATCACCACGGGTGGCATAGGTCCAACTGAAATCAAACATATTCCAAACAAACTTACACCAGATATCTCTCCGGTTTTTTATATTACGCCAAACTTCTTCATGGTACAGGTTCTGATATTGCTCTGGGAAACATCTACCTTGAGGATCAGGGCGGCTAGGGTTTTCCTCCTGTTGCGAAATGCATGCTTCAGCTCCATATTCGCTAAGGCCTCCTTTTAACTCGGGATGTTCCTTATGCAGCTTGTCGTACCAAGTGCGATAGTCGGTGAAATTGCCATAGTACCAACCAAAATACCAATTCCATGCCACTACGTCGGTTACAGAATGCCGTTCTGTCGGTTGAACAAAGTCTGCCTGGGTGGTTAACCGGAACTGATCAAGACTTTTCGCAGTCTCATTGAGAGTTCTTACATAACTTGCAGGGATATCGATTTCGTTATATAATCCCCAAAACAGGATGGAAGGATGATTGTAGTTTTGTTTTATTAATTCTGCCAACTGTTCTTTGCAGTTCTGTAAATAGCCGGGGATATTTCCACGGTAGGCAGGCGTATTGGGGATTTCAGCCCAAGCAACCAGACCATTCTCGTCGCATAGACGATACATGATATCTGCCTGCTGATAATGCGCAAATCGTATCCCGTTGGCTCCTATTTCTTTTATAAGTTCAAAATCTTTTTCATTTTCCTCGTCACTTAACGCCGGTCCTTTTCCTTCCCACTCCTGGTGACGACAAACTCCGTACAAATCATAAGGTTTCCCATTCAAAATAAGGCCGCTATCCCTATCGACACGATAATATCTTACACCCAAAGGTTGTTCCAGTTCATCGATAGGATTTCCATCTATATCCGAAATGGTCACTTTTACTTTGTACAGATAAGGGTCACTCTTTGCATCCCAAAGTCGTGGATTACTGATGTGCAAATTCTGATTTTCTTTTATTTCAGAATTATTCTCGATAGAGATTTCTTTCTTAGCCGCTGTAACTGCTTTCCCCGTACTATCAGTAATTTCAGCAGAAAGAAAAGCTTCAACGGGAACACTATCTTGTTTTTGATATGACCAGCCGAACATTACGGAAGCTCCTCCGCCTAACTGATTGTATTCTATTTTCACCCGGATTTCTCTCCCCGCTTCCAAAGTTGTATCAAATGTTTTTTCCAACGCAGCGTGAGCGCCCCAATTATCGATCACCATTTTCCTGTCTAAATACAATCTTGATCCATCATCACTTTTCAGTATGAAGCGGTAAGCTCCTGAATTTTTGGGAATAAAACGACCTGTCCACGCAATCGAAAACCTATCAGCCGGCATATCGTCGAAGGGAGCACCGTTCCCATAATTGAAAAGTATTTCTTCATCCACCCTGGAATGAAGAGGTTTCCCTTCAAACTCAGGATTGGAATAGTACTCACCGTAAAGGCCTATCCCCTTTTTCCCTATAGGCGGCACTAACTCCGTCGATTTGGTTTGCACAATTGGTAATGAGCGGTAATTGACGAGTGTTTGAATATTTATACTTGCGGATTCGTTTGATATGGTATCAGATGAAATATAAGTACCGCTCGAAGCATGGTCGAGCGGGGAAATACAGAGATCAGGGGTACTAAAAATTGTTACAGGCCTGTATATGCCCCCAAAGATAGGATATAAATACGTGCCGGATGGGGCAACATCTAATTGTGTTGCGTTGTTCACTTTGACAGATAGATAATTCTTCTCACCATTTTTGATATAAGGTGTTATTTCGTAAATAAATGCCGAATAGCCGCCTTTATGCGTGCCCAGATAAATGCCGTTGAAAAACACATCACAAACCAATGACACGCCTTCGAACCGAATAAAATATCTGCTCGATTTGTTATCGCGGTTTAACATAAAGTTAGTCCTGTACCAGCCAATTCCTTGATAATAATTGGGCCCGTCGGTTAAAACATCCTGTGAATTCCAAGTGTGGGGGACAGTGATATCTTGCCAGCCGGTTTCATCGATTGTTCCTCCGCTTTCCGCTGAATGAATTTCTCCTTTATGAAATTTCCATTTATCTAGTTTAAAATTATATCTGTATTGCAAAAAGTTCTGGGAATTTGCGTCTCTGTATGACAGAAGAACAAATAAGATTGCTCCCAATACGAGAAATATTTTTTGTGTCCTCATTTCTTAACTAGTAACTCATGGTTGGTTTTATTACTGACTTAACTAGGCTTCCTAAAGTACTGATCATATCATAAAGCAACAGAACAGTTTGCAGTTGGCGGAAGACAACTGTCACGTCATTTCTATCTGGAGCAGAACAGTTTTTTAGTGCATGCTATTTATTATTTATTTCCTGAAGAATTTTCTGTGCTTCCACTTTTAGAGAGTCATCACCTTCGTCCCGCTTCGGAATGGGGGGAATCGCATTCAACTCGTCACGCGCCTTTTGATATTCATCGTCGGTGACATAGGCTTTAGCAAGATCGAGGCGGAACATTACGAAGTTCGGGTCGAGCGACACTGCCTTCTGATAGAATCTGATCGCGTCATCTAAATTTCCCCACGACAAACCAAGAGGCCATCGAAAGACCGATGGTTTCTCTGCCAATTTCGCGTGAGTTCTCCCGAGGATGTAATATGCGATTGAGTTGTTGGGATCTAAAGAGATCGCCCGCTCACAGTCGTCGCGAACTTGTTTGACTACCGGCGCAACGCTGAACACGCCCTTGAAAAGAGCAATCTTTCCGTTTGCGGCTGCACGATAAGTATATGCCATCGAATTCTTAGGATCGGCTGCGACCGCAGAGTCCGCGTAACTGAGTGCTGCTTGATAAACTTTAATCTGTTCGTTCTTCTGATCATCGGTTGAAGCAGGCATTCGGTCGCCTATGTGAACTTCAACCCGGCTTAATCGCCAAAGGACATCTGCGTTGTGAGGAAAATTTTTGTTTGCGTCTATGAGGACTTCATATGCACCCTTGTTGTCGAACCTGAAATACAAGTCGTCGCTCGATTTGAGCGTGTCGGTCAGTGGATCCTTTTGGGGTTGGAGAAATGTGAAAGCACATATGAATGAGGCAAGAGCTAATGCGGATTTCATCTGAACTCCGATTATGGTTTAGGTGTGAATCAGTCGCCGAGCTGGAGCCGCCTGATCTCGTCGCGGAGTTTTGCGGCCCTTTCGTAATCCTCTCGGCTTATAGCATCTGTCAATTCCTTCTGAAGCTGCTCCATTTTGGATTCTTTCGTGTGGGCGGGAGATTTGCTTTTCTTCGGTTTGTCCGGTTTTGATTCGGATTCCGTTTCTTGTTCGCCCTCTTCGGCTTCAGGAACGCCCGATGCTTCTTCCATGACGGCCTCCGCAACGTAAATCGGGACGCCGAATCTTATCGCGATCGCAATCGCGTCGCTCGGCCGCGCGTCTATCTCATGGCTCGATGAATTTCCCTCGACGTTCAGCCGCGCGAAGAAGGTTCCTTCACGTAACTCGCTAATTATCACATCTGAAAGATTTGTCCCGAGCGACTCGAGGACGTTTTTCACCAGGTCGTGAGTAAGAGGCCTCGGCGGTTTTATCCCCTCCAACTCGAGCGCGATCGCCTGGGCCTCGAATTGTCCGATGATTATTGGAAGTCTTCGCTCTCCTTCCGTCTCTTTCAATATCAGTGTATATGCTCCCGGACTTGACGGGCTCGGCGAAAGTCCGAGTATGTCTACCATTACTTTGTCCAAATTCCAATTCCTTCCTAAATTTGCAGAAAGGCTTACTCTTTTCCAAGAACCTTTTTCAATTGAATCGTCAACTCGGGGACTACTTCAAATGCATCGCCGACAATTCCGTAATCTGCAACCTGGAAGATCGGCGCCTCCTTATCTTTGTTGATAGCTACAATGTACTTTGAGGAAGACATTCCTGCAAGATGCTGTATTGCTCCGGAGATCGCTACTGCGACATACAGGGATGGCGAAACGGTTTTTCCTGTTTGTCCGACTTGATCGCCATGTGGTCTCCATCCCGCGTCTACGACGGCTCTCGATGCACCGACCGCAGCTCCCAACACATCGGCCACCTCCTCGATCATCCTGAAATTGTCCGGACCGCCGAGTCCCCTTCCGCCGGAAACAATGATGTCGGCTTCAGTAAGGTCGGGCCTTCCTCCTTTGGACACTGACACGCCCGTCACTCTCGAAGAAAAATCCGATTCCTGCAAATTTACGCCAACTTTTTCCACTTCTGCAGAAGATCCATCTGCGTTTCCCGGGTTGAAGACGTTTGGTCTTAAAGTGAAAACCTTTTTTGCGGATTTTAATTTCAGATCAATCAGTGCCTTGCCGGCATATACCGGTCTCGTTGCGATGACCTCTCCGCCATCGACTTTGAATGCGACGCAATCCGCTGCGAGACCGGCTTTCAATTTTGCGGCGACCCGTGCCCCGAGATCTTTACCCATTGCGCTTGCGGGAAGAAGCACCATGTCCGCCGATATAGACGAAACAATATCCGCGACAATTTTTGCGTATGAGGTAGTAGAGTAGAGATCCAGTCTCTCATCTTCTGCGACATAAACTTTCTTGATTCCGTACCCTCCCAGTTCGGCTGCGATCTTTTCTACATTTTTCCCAATTACCAGAGCGGATGCTTCCGCACCCAGTTGATCCGCGAGCCGCGCAGCGGCGTGAACCGCTTCGAATGCGACTTTCTTAAACTTGCTTTCACGTTGTTCTGCAAATGCAATGATTTTCATCTATTCCCCCATTCCTCAGATTTTTATATGACTTTTGCTTCCTCATGAAGAAGCCTTACAAGCTCAGGGACCGCCGTCTTGTCGGTGCCGATGATTTTTCCCTGTTGCTTTGCGGACGGCTTTCTCATTTCAACAATTTCAGTGAGCGATTCAAGGGCAGGAGCCGCAACTTCCTGGATCGGTTTTGTTTTTGCCGCCATAATTCCTTTCAGCGCGGGATAACGCGGCTCGTTCAACCCCTTTTGAGCCGTTATCACGCACGGCAAAGTCAACTCGACGGTTTCCTTCCCGCCTTCTATTTCTCTTTCACAGACAACTTTTTTGTCGCTTCCGTTTACATCGAGCTTTACCACGACGGACGCCGATGGAAGTCCTAACATTTCTGCGACCATGGTGCCTACCGCCGCATCGTCGTAGTCGATCGACTGTTTCCCAAAGAAAATTATCTCGGCCCCGGAATCTTTAAGAGCCGAAGCGATTGCCGACGCTACCGAATAAGAATCTCCAACGCTGTCGGTTTTGACGAGGATTCCTTTGTCCCCGCCCATTGCGAGAGCTTTGCGAATAACTTCTTTGCTGGAATCGCCGCCAACCGTAACGTAGGTTACTTCGGAAGGGGTTTTGTCTTTGATCTGAAGCGCAGCCTCGACCGCGAATTCATCGTACGGATTCAGAATGACGTTGATTTCGGACCGGTCAATAGTTTTGCCGTCCTGCCCGACTTTCACTTTCGTTTCAGTGTCCGGAACCTGGTTGACACAGACAAAAATTTTCACGACTACCTCGAAATTTTTTGATAAGCGACTCAAAATTTAATTTTCTATCCGATGAACTTCAAGAGATAATGGTGAATAGTTCATGGTGCCGGCATCTTTTCCTGATTATTGCTTGAAGTGCCGACTTTCGATATATTTTTTATGGAATGACTAAGATGGAACGCAGTTTCCGGATTTACAGAGAATTTGAAAAAAAGTTAAAGAAATCTACGCGAATCGACGCGCGGTATTCCGTCTTAGAATTTCGATACACGAAAGATTTTCTACACGTCTTTACCGATTCCCTGCGCAATGCGATTTCCGTTTCTCGAGCTTATGAGAGAATGTCGGTCCGGTCAAATCCTGTATTTAAGATAAAAGTATCTCTATTGCCCGACAGGTCGGTCGGGAATTTCGTGAAAGGCGTCTGCCATGTCGGCGTCGCGCCCGTAAGAAGATCAAGTACTTCTTCCAGTGAACAGGTCACTCAAGTTTTGTACGGAGAAAGTTTCGATGCTCTTCAGATTTTTCCGCGGACTCGGTCTTCGATAGGAGATTGGATAAGGGTAAGATTACATGCGGACGGATACATTGGGTGGGTGTCTTCGAATCAAGTCACTCTATTCCCGGAGGACGAGTTCAAAAAATACCGATCATTTATGAAAGCTTATGTGGTCGAGAGAATATCTTCTCTATTTGAAAAGCCGTCGATAAATTCACCCGCAGTTCGTGAGGCGGTATTCGGTAGCGAACTTATCATGGTGGGACAAGAGGGAATTTTTTTTGAGGTGAAGCTGCCGGATGGCCCTTCAGCTTATGTAAAAAAATCGGATGTGTCGGTTTCGCCACTGGCGAAAAGATTTTCGATGAGGAATTTGTTCGCGACGGCAAAGAACTTTGAAGGGATCTCTTATGTCTGGGGTGGAAGAAGTGCCAAAGGCTTCGATTGTTCAGGTTTTGTGCAGACAGTGTTTCGGTTAAACGGTATCGAGCTGCCCCGGGACACTGACCTCCAATTTTCAGCCGGAAAATTCGTAGGAAGGACTCTCAACAAGGTGAGACCAGGAGATTTATTGTTTTTTTCATCAAATGGCAATAAAATTAGTCATGTCGCGATATATTTTGGTCGAAATAAAGAGTTCATTCACTCATCGGGATTCATTAAGATCAGCAGCCTCGACCCACGAAGAGAAAATTTTAGCAGGAAGTTATTCTCGGGTTTTGTCGGTGCGTGCAGAGTAATTTCATGAAGTGAGCCGCCTGTGGCGGACAATGAAAAGGAGGTGCTTGAGTCTTCAGCCAAAATTATGAGCAAAGAATTGATCGGTATGATCACGAGAGATCATACGGTAAAGTATTACTTTTAAATCAAAACTACGAGCCGCTTACGGTTTGCAGCTGGAAAAAAGCGGTCATTCTGCTATACCTGGGGAAAGCTGAGTTGATCGAACGTTATGACGGAAGAATTCTCCGATCAGTTACGACATCCATGCCGATGCCGAGCATTCTCAGGCTTTCGGTTTACTATCGGGTGCCGCACAAACGGGTAATCTTATCGCGGAAAAATATATTGAGGCGTGACGGAAATCGGTGCCAGTATTGCGGCCGCGGAGACCTGCCGCTGACCATCGACCATGTTATTCCGCGGACACGCGGGGGCGATGAAAGCTGGGAGAACCTCGTTTGTGCCTGCATGAAGTGCAACAACAAGAAAGGCGACCGGACTCCAGAAGAAGCAGGATTGAAGCTCCTCTCGATGCCCCGCAGGCCGAACCACGTTACGTTCATCAGGCACTTCGTCGGAAGAATAGATGAGAAGTGGAAGCCGTACCTTTTTATGAAGTAGAAATATTTCGTAAATTAGGCACGCGAAAATATAAATCGCAAGTTATACCGAATTTTTCCATTGAACTTAGGTCGTTTAATTGTTCCGCTCCGACAACACGTTCTGTTGAATGATGTGGCATGACGCATAACAGGAGCGGCAAATTTTTTTTGTTTTCGTCGACCGCCGCAGGCGGATCACTTACTTACATTAATTTTGTTTCTGGATGACTGATTTAAAAAAGAAAATTATTCTGAGCGGGATGCGTCCCACAGGGAAGCTGCATCTTGGCCACTGGACCGGCGCACTTGAAAACTGGGTTGCACTTCAAAACGATGGCGGCTATTCTAATTACCATTTGATTGCCGACTATCACGTCTTGACGACTAACCTTGATTCGACACAAATCTATTCTTATTCGGTTGAAATGATTCTCGATTGGCTCGCTGCGGGAATTGATCCGGAACGCAGTCCCATTTTCAGACAGTCGCAGGTAAAGGAACACACTGAGCTGCACCTGATCTTTTCAATGTTGATCACGAAATCAAGGCTTGAGCGGAATCCGACTCTGAAGGAGCAGGTCCGTGATCTGGACCTTGGCCCGATAAGCTACGGCTATCTGGGTTATCCTGTGCTGCAGGCGGGAGACATACTTCTATATAAAGGAGAGGTAGTGCCTGTCGGTGAAGATCAGCTGCCGCACATTGAAATCACTCGCGAGATTGCGCGTGAGTTCAACCGGCAATACGCGCAGGTTTTTCCGGAGCCGGTAGGGAAGCTGACGAAGTTTGCCCGGCTCCCGGGGCTCGATGGGAAGAGGATGAGCAAATCGGTAGGGAATACCATATTGCTTTCCGATTCTTCTGATGAAGTGAAGAAGAAAATGAAGAAAGCGGTTACTGACCCGCAGAAGATCCGCAAAGGCGATCCCGGAAGGCCTGACATCTGCCTCGTTTTTATGTACCATCAAAAGTTCAATCCTGCCGAAGAGCAGGAAATTCGGCGCGGATGCGAGAGCGGGCAGCTTGGCTGCGTAGACTGCAAAATGAGGGCGGCGGAAAAAATCAATGAGTTTCTGAATCCGTTCAGAGAGCGGCGCAAACATTACGAAGCTAAGCCGGAAGAGGTGAAAAAAATTCTGAAGAATGGTGAGGACCGCGCACGATTGGCTGCTCAGAAAACGATGACGGAAGTACATCAAGCAATGAAGATGGGATGAACTGGAAAATAAAAGTGTCCGCGGCAGGCGGATACGTTTGGCGAAATATGCACAATGAAAAGTTGGCGGAAGTTTTCCAGGCGGTAAATATTCGATGAGCTACAGGGTAAAACTGAACGACTTTGAAGGGCCTCTCGATCTGCTCTTATTTTTTATCAAACGAGATCAGCTTGACATTTACGACATTCCGATCGCGCGAATCGCGAAAGAATTTCTGGAATACATTCATATCATGCAACTGCTTGATCTTGAGTTGGTCGGTGACTTCCTCGTCATGGCGGCAACCCTGATGCAGATAAAAGTGAAAATGCTCTTGCCGCATGAAGAAGGGATTGAAGGACTAATTGAGGAAGATCCGCGGAAAGAACTGGCGGACAGGATTGCTGAGTACGCGCGCTTCAAGGAGGCGGCGAGAAACTTCGGGCATCTCGAAGAAGAAGGGAACAAACTTCTCTATCGATCGTATTTCAGGCAGGACGAGCGGCAATATAGTTCACCGGATACGGAAGAATTGAAGAATGCTACTCTGGTTGATCTCATCACGGCGTTCAAGAAGGTCATGGACAAGCTGGACACGACTCCGTACCACAACATACAGCGGCTAAATGTGACCATGGAGGAACAGATCGAATTTCTTCTCGGTTCGATTGAAGACAAGAAGCCGGTCCATTTCCTCGAATTGGCAAGTCAAATTCACGAGCGGATCAAACTTGTCGTTACCTTTATTGCGCTGTTAGAGTTGATCAAAAGACATGTTCTCCGGGTTCAAACGGCCGGCGAATTCAATGATTTTATTATTTCAAAGCGCGAAGGACCATCCGGAAAATCTCCAGCCAAGGATTCTTCTGATGGCGAGGAGGATAATGCTGGAAGAATTGTCTAAGCGGGATCATAGCGGTGAAGAACCCGCCCCGGGGGTCGGCGACCCCTTGAAAGAACTGAGTGACGCAAATGTCGATCGTAATGACTCGGAACAAAATCTCGAAGGAAATGTTGGGAGTCAGCTCATATACATAGATGATCACGAGACACACAAGACTGTCAGCGACGATTTGATCTCAAGCGACAAGGGTAAGCCTGCCGCAAAATCTCTCGATGGATTGGAAGAAATCGTGAAATCGCCCGAAGCAAGTAATGACGAACTTCCTTCGAGGGAAGAGATCATCGACGAGCTGGCCCACATTATCGAAGCGATCATTTTTGCATCGGACGAACCGTTGAGTGTCGGAACCATAAAATCTGTTCTTGATGCATCGCATACTTTCGGGCGCGTCAATCCCGATATGATAGTTTCGCGGATTGATGCTTTGAACGATAAATACGGCGCCGATGGAAGCGGCTTTCGTATCATAGAAATTGCCGAGGGCTACCAGTTTGCAACGCGAAAAGAATTGGCTCAGTGGATTTCTTATTTGTTCAGGGAAAAGGCAAGGCGCAAACTCTCCAACTCTGCGCTGGAAACGCTTGCGATCATCGCGTACAAGCAACCGGTTACGAAACCGGAGATTGAGTCAATTCGCGGCGTCAATGTCGACTATGTTCTTCACAACCTTCTCGAGAAAGAAATCGTGACTGTTGTAGGCCGCGGAGAAACTGTCGGTCGACCGCTTCTTTACGGGACGACCCAGAGATTTCTGAAAATTTTTGGACTCAGAAACCTGGAAGACCTGCCGAAGCTCCGCGAGATAGAGGAGATAATAAAGGAGATCCGGAGCAAAGGGGCGGAAGAATCAATCCAGCTTGAGATAACTGCTCTCGGAGATGAAGTTGCTACTGAACCGATGAGCCCGACGGGTTCTGGAACAGATGCGTCGTCGGACGCTCCTTCGAAAGACAAAGACGCGGCAGACAGACGAGACACATCGTTGGATGATGCAAGCCCCAAAGCGTAAGTTTGACGGCAAGCCCATCGTAAGCAAGGGACCATCAATCAGACTGAACAAGTATCTCTCATCTTCAGGGGTCACTTCCCGCCGCAAAGCGGATGAAATGATTCTCGCGGGAAGAATAAAAGTGAATGGCAGAGTGATGAAGGAACTCGGCATGAAAATCAACCCGGACCATGATAGAGTAGAGGTCGACGGCAGAGGAATAAGGCATCAGACAAATCTGGTCTACATCTTGATGAATAAGCCGAAGGATTTAGTCACCACTCTCCACGATGAAAAAGGAAGACGGGGAGTCCTCGATGTAGTAAGGGTCAGGGAACGCGTTTATCCTGTTGGGCGCCTTGACCGGAACACGACCGGTGTTTTGCTTCTGACCAACGACGGCGAGCTTGCAAATCGGTTGATGCATCCGAGGCATCTCGTTTTGAAAGTCTACAAAGCGACTCTCGAGAGGCCGATCAGAGAACGCGAACTTGCGAAGTTGAAAAAGGGAATCATGCTGGATGGCACAGTGACGGTGCCCGACGAACTTTATATTCTCCCAGAGAGCGAGGGCAAGGAAGTCGGGATCGCGGTTCACGAAGGGAAGCATCATCTTGTCAGAAGAATGTTCGAATCGATAGACATACACGTTGTCCAGCTTGATCGATACTCATATGCTGGATTGACTCATCACGATCTGCGTCGCGGGGGTTGGCGTAATCTCACAAGGTCTGAAGTCTCCACTTTGAGGAAACTCGTTGACCTCGGCGAAAATTGAAATAAGGGAAACGAGGTCCGCCCATCTTCATCGAGGATTTGCATGAAGGACGTTTCGTGGTTTCTTGCGATTTGTGCCGACAATGGTCTAAAGCTCAGCGATGAGCAGGCGACATCATTCGAGACTTATCTGAAGCTGCTCCTGTTATGGAACAGCCGCATAAACATGATTTCGCGAAAAGACGAAGATAATTTTTACTCCCGCCATGTTTTGAATTGCATTTCATTTTTGTTCAATCGAGGTCTGAAGCGCGACGCAAAAATTCTCGACCTGGGTACCGGCGGCGGGCTGCCGGGGATTCCGCTGAAGATTCTTTGTCCGGATCTAAATATTATATTGCTCGATTCGATTGCAAAAAAAACCGCAGCTCTGTCTGATATTGTCAACAAAATGCAGTTGGAAAATGTGGAAGTCGTGAACGGGAGAGCCGAAGAACTCTCGAAACTGGATGAATTTCAAGGGAAATTTGATTATGTTGTAACCCGTGCGGCAGCAAAACTGAATGAAGTTACAAGGTGGTCGCGCGGATTTCTGAAGCCTTCTGAGTTGATTGGCAATAAAATGATTCCGGTTGGAATGTTGATTGTCCTTAAGGGAGGCACGATTGATGATGAGCTTAGAGCAGCACGAAATATCAATTTCGTGAATTCGATTGAAGTCGACGACATCACCTTCAAAGGAATGAATGAACTTGATAACAAAGAGAAGAAATTAATCTTGATCAAATATTCTGCTTTGGAGAAAAAAAATTGAACGAGCACGAAGAATATCTTCGTGAACAAAACGAGCTTACGAAAAGAAGGCTTGAAGAACTCGAGGAGTTAAAGAGGGTAAACATAAACCCGTACGTTTACGGCTTTGAAGTTGACAGTTATTCTTCGGACATATTGAAGTCATTCAGAGACGACGCGCCCCCTGCCGACGTTGCAATCGCCGGGCGGGTGATGTCTCTTAGAAGAATGGGCAAAGCTTCGTTCTGCCACATCCAGGATTCAAGGGGGAGAATCCAAATTTATCTGAAGCGCGATGATCTCGGCGAGTCTTATGATCGGTTCAAGTTGATGGATATCGGAGACATCATCGGCATAAAAGGTTTTGTCTTCCGTACCAAGATGGGAGAAGTTTCCATCCATGCGAAGTCACTTGAGCTTCTTACGAAATCTGTCCGCCCGCTCCCGGTTGTCAAGGAGAAGATCGACGAGCATGGAAACAAAGCCACTTACGACCCATTTTCCGATAAGGAGCTTAGATACAGGCAGAGGTACGTTGATCTTGTTGTAAATCCAGAAGTGCGGGAAGCTTTCGTGAAACGCGCAAAGGTCATAAGTTCCGTTCGCAGATTTCTCGACGAGAAAGGATACCTGGAGGTTGAAACTCCAATTCTGCAGCCCATGTACGGTGGAGCGGCGGCGCGTCCGTTCATGACTCATCACAATGCACTCGACATGGATCTGTTTCTCCGGATTTCAGATGAACTCTATTTGAAGCGCCTTATCGTGGGAGGATTTGAAGGCGTTTATGAGATAGGAAAGGACTTCAGAAATGAGGGGATGGACAAATCGCATAACCCCGAGTTCACAATGCTGGAATTGTATGTATCATACAAAGATTATAACTGGATGATGGAGTTGGTGGAGCAGCTTGTCGATTCTGTTTGCATTAGTGTTGCCGGCAACTCTAAAGTAAAAGTCGGTGATAGGGAGATAGATTTTACTCCGCCGTGGAAAAGAGTTGCGATGCTCGATTCGATCCGAGAGTCCACGGGGGAAAACATGGCCGATAAATCCGAGATTGAGCTGACAAATATTGCGAAGAAGCTTCACGTTGAAGTGGAAAAATCGATGGGGATCGGAAAAATCATAGACGCGGTTTTTTCGGAGCTCGTAGAACCCAAGCTGATTCAGCCGACCTTCATAACCGATTATCCGGTTGAAATGTCTCCGCTGGCGAAACGTCATCGATCCACGAAAGGTTTGGTAGAAAGGTTCGAGCTGATTTGCAACGGGCACGAGCTGGCAAATGCATTCACCGAGCTTAACGACCCGCTCGATCAGCGCTCTCGTTTTGAAGAACAGGCAAAGCTTCGCGCACGCGGAGACGAGGAGGCCATGGTCGTCGACGCAGATTTCTTACGTGCACTTGAATACGGAATGCCGCCGACTGCCGGACTCGGGATCGGCATCGATAGACTGGCCATGGTGCTGACGAACCAGGATTCGATCAGAGATGTGATTTTCTTTCCGCAAATGAAACCTGAGAAATGATCTCTTAGATCTTACGCGCCACAGTTGCAACCAAAAGGTGACTGGTGTGCGAACGGCATGAGCCCTTCAGCGTAGGCGCTTATAGAATAAGTGAGCGGGGAATCGCACGAGATTAGCTTTGTTTTTTCATCCACGGGATTCGAGGCAAAAGTTTTTAGAGATTGAATATGAAAAAAATAAATCTTGTCATAGGAATTCACAACCACCAGCCGATCGGGAACTTCGATCATGTTATTGAGGAAGCGTATAAAAAATCGTACAGACCTTTTCTTGAAGTTCTGGAGAAATTTCCCCGAATAAAGATTTCCCAGCATTACACGGGGTTTCTGTTTGAGTGGTTGAAGAAAAACCATCCGGAAATTTTCTCAAAACTGAAATCATTCATAAAGTCGGGCCAGGTTCGTTTGATGACAGGCGGCTTCTACGAACCGATCCTTGCTATCATTCCCGATAAGGATAAACTTGGTCAGATCAGGAAACTTAATGAGTACATTGAAAAGAATTTCAAATTCAAGCCGACGGGAATGTGGCTGGCCGAGCGAGTCTGGGAGCAGCACATCGTAAAGCCGATAGCCGAATGCGGCGTAAGCGCGGTCGTCATCGACGATACACATTTTAAATATGCAGGACTGAAGGATGAAGATTTACTCGGTTACTACGTGACCGAAGAGCAGGGCAGCGCAGTCAACATCTTCCCTATCAGTAAATCGCTGAGGTATTCGATACCATTTCAGCCGGTTGAGAAGACGATTGAATACCTGCGCTCGGTCGCGAGTGAAGATGGTACACGAATTGCGGTCTATGCGGATGACGGGGAAAAGTTCGGTGTCTGGCCCAACACCCACAAGCATGTTTATGAGGACAAATGGCTCGAAGAATTCTTCTCCGCACTGGAAGAAAATTCCGATTGGATAAACATCCTCCATTTTTCGGAAGTCCTCGAGAAAGTGAAGCCAATCGGACGAGTATATTTGCAGAACGCTTCGTATTCCGAGATGCTTCATTGGGCATTATGGCCCGAGCTTTTTGAAAAGTACGAGGAATTTGAAAACAAGCTGAAGAGCGCGAAGCTCTTCGACACTTATGAAGAGTTTGTCCGTGGCGGATACTGGAGAAATTTCCTGGCAAAATATCCGGAGTCGAATAATATTCACAAGAAAATGATCCGCCTTTCAGAACGCGCCCACGCTCTGGAACGCAAGGGCATGAAAATGGATCACGTCCTCGATAAGATCTGGGCGGCGCAGTGCAACGATCCCTATTGGCATGGAATCTTCGGCGGACTATATCTGCCGAATCTCCGTTACCCCGTATATAAAAGTCTAATCCAGGCCGAGGTCGGGATCGATAAGATGGAGAATAAGAAGAAAATCGCTGTTACTCATGAGGATTTCGACAGGGACGGCTCCGAGGAGATTTTGGTGGAATCGAATGTCCTCGATGCATACTTCAAGCCGGAAGAAGGGGGGATGCTTTTCGAGCTTGATTATAAACCAATTCCATTTAATGTGCTTGACATTCTCAGCCGCCGTCCGGAAGGTTATCACAAGAAGCTCAAACGACAGCCTGCGTCTGGATCGAACGGTGATGAAATACAAAGCATCCATGATATGGTGGTATCGAAGGAAACGGGATTGGAGAAACTCTTGAACTATGATTGGTATCGGCGGGCTTCTTTCATCGACCATTTCGTCGGAGACACGACGTTGGAAGAATTTGCCGCAGCGAAATATCATGAGAAAGGGGATTTCGTGCTCGGGCATTACGGCAGAAAAATTTCCCGCAGGGGCGGAAAGGTCATGGTACAATTTTCCCGCGACGGCAATGCGGATAATATCCCGTTAAGAATCACAAAAAATTTCGAGCTCGCTGCCGGGTCCGGTAAGATAATTTGTAAATATAAAATAGAGAACCTGTCCGCCGAAGAATTGCATAACGCGCGCGGAAATTCATCGTCAGCAATCTTTGATTTTGGCGTTGAATTCAATTTCGGCTTGATGGCCGGGGATGCTTACGATAGGTATTATATGATTAATAATGTGAAGCCGTCTGATCCGCGAATGAAAAGTTCGGGCGGTACGGAAGCGGTCAGAT